>JAFGTO010000062.1 GCA_016934095.1 Candidatus Glassiibacteriota bacterium | reverse complement strand
GGACACGATGAACTACTGGATCAAGAACGATCGGGCCCGCCTGGAGCAGGTCATCGCCCGCTCGCACGTGCTGATCCTCAACGAGGATGAAGCCCGCGAGCTTACCGGCGAGCTGAACCTGGCGAATGCGATAGAGCAGATCCAACGGCTCGGCCCCGGTACGGTGGTGGTCAAGAAAGGCGAGCACGGTGCCCTGCTGGCGGACGGCGAGGACATTTGCGCCCTGCCGGGGTTGCCGCTGAAGACTGTCTGCGACCCCACGGGTGCAGGGGACAGCTTTGCCGGCGGCTTTGTCGGCTGCATCCAGCGCAGGGGGAGCCGCTCCAATGAGACTCTGCGCACCGCCGTGGCCTATGGCTCGGCAGTGGCCTCTTTCTGCTGCGAGGATTTCAGCGCCGAGCGGCTGCGCAGCCTCACCCTGGAAGAACTCGAAGCGCGCGTGGGACAGCTCCACCGCCTGGTGGAATTCCACCCATAGACCCTGACAGGTTTTCAAATGAAAAAGTCCGGGGAAAAAAGCAGCTACCAGCAGGCCGGGGTAGACATCGATGCGGCAAGGGAAGCGGTGGCCGGTTTCAAGACCCGGGTGGCGGAGACTTTCGGCACGGATGTCCTGAGCGAGGTGGGCCATTTCGGAGGCATGTACTCACTGGCCCGCTCCAAAGTCGAAGACCCGGTACTTGTCTGCAGCACGGACGGTGTGGGTACCAAGCTGATCGTGGCCCGCATAGCCGGCCGCCACGATACGGTGGGCCAATGCCTGGTCAACCACTGTGTAAACGACATCATGGTACAGGGAGCGCGGCCGCTCTTTTTCATGGACTATATCAGCGTGGGCAGGCTGCGGCCGGACCACATCGCCGAGGTGATGACAGGGTTTATCCGGGGCTGCATGGACAATGGCATCGCCCTGCTGGGAGGAGAGACGGCCGAGATGCCCGACCTTTACGGGGAGGAAGACTACGACCTGGCCGGCTTTATCGTGGGCCTGGCCGGGCGTGCGCGCCTGGTTACCGGCGAGAGGGTCAGGGAGGGGCATGTCCTGCTGGGCCTCAGGTCCTCCGGCCTGCACACCAACGGGTACTCGCTGGCGCGCAAGGTGATTTTCGCCGGTGCCGGGGCCTCGCTGGACGATCTCCTGCCCGGCGGCGGAGGCGAGACTTTCGGGCAGGCCCTGCTGGCGGTCCACCGCAGCTACAAGCGGCCGCTGGAAGCTGTCTTCTCGGCCGGGCTGGCGGATGCCGCGGCGCATATCACCGGGGGCGGCCTGAGCGACAACCTGCCGCGGGTCTTTCCCCACGGCCTGGATGCCCGGATCGAGCGCGGCTCCTGGCCTGTGCCCCGCATTTTCAGCTACCTGGCCGAGACCGGGAATATCGACCGGGAGGAACTATACCGGGTATTCAACATGGGCGTGGGTATGGTGCTGATCGTGGCGCGGGAAAAGCTCGACCAGGCACTCGAGGTGCTGAGAGACTCGGGCGAAGAGCCTTACCTGATCGGCGAGATGGTCCCCGGCAAGCACCGGGTCAGATACGTGTGATATTGATTTTACTTCAAAGACAGAAGAAAACGGTTCTTTTAAACCAGGAAAGAAAACAAATCCCCCTTGTTTCCCCCCTTTGCCAAAGGGGGAGCTTTTTTCCCTGACCAATCACCTAACGCCTTGCGAGGTAACCAGTTACTCCACCCTTTCGTAAAGGGGAGCTGGGGGGGGATTTAACAAAACACACTGAAGTCAAAGTATTTATCCTCTACGGCGATTTATTAACTCCGGGAAGAACGATATGGAAAAAGGCGTGAAACATGCTGAAGAAAGCTGAAATGCTGTTCCTCACGGCTTCATTGTGCCTGTTTACGGCAGGAAGCCTGGCAGCCCAAACAAAGATCCTCTACCCCGAGGTGGAACTCGAGAAAAAAGGTCCGGTACTGGGCGTGCTGGTCTCCGGGGGCAGCCTCACCGCCTCGAGCGCCAATACCCTGGGCGGCCTGGGCCATTTTTCGCTGGGGCTCTCCGGCTCGCTCTCCAACCCCTCTTTCAAAGGCAGCCCCAGGGGCGCAAAGGTGAGCTCCGGAAGCGCTGCGGCGGTGCTTCGCGCCGGTATCCTCGAGGGGGCCACCCTGGGCCCGGGCCTGCACGGCCTGGGCTCGCTGGACCTTTACCTGCGCCTGGGAAACCTGGCCACCAACGGGTGGGAAGAGGACAATGCAGTTTTCTGGGGGGTAGGCACGCGGATCGGTATCCTGCGCAACTCCATCCTATCGCCGGCTGTCTCGCTCAGCGCCGGCTACCACCGGACCAGTGAGCTCTCCCTGGCGGAAGTGATCTACGGCCCCCTACCCGGCCCCAAAGATGTCGGCATCTCCACCTGGTCCGTGAGATGCGACGTCAGCAAGAACTTCTTTTTCCTCACTCCCATAGCCGGGGTGGGCTTCAACCACAACCGCTTCAAAAGCCCCCCCGGTGCGGCTCCTGCCGGCACCAACCCGGCGAAAGTCTATTTCAACCCGGCAGGCTTCACAGTCTCCACCACGGACCTGGTCTATTACGCCGCTTTGGAATGGAACCTCTTCCTGCTGCGCCTGGGCCTGGAGCTGGGGCGCACCGGCGGCGACACTTTCGGCAGCCTCAATATCCGGCTGGCGCTCTAAATCAATTGTAAAAAGGCCTCTCTGTTTTAATTATAACTATTATCTAGACTCCGTTCCTACTAAACGGGAATATTCATGAGAATTGAATTTTCCGGTTTGTTGCAGCGGCGCCCCCCGTGTGCACCTTTTAGCAATAATTTTTAAAGCTGGCAGACACAGGGGTTTGCCCTACGAGTGTTACGGTAATAGGATCATACACCCCGCCTGCGAACCTGACGTTTGACGCACAACGCACGCTTGTTTGGGAGCTAGTCCCACTGTTCCTCATCCGGGGCGGGATTGCCAGGCAACCCGTTCACACACCCAGCCTGCCGGCTGGCAGGGCATGAATACTTGTTGAAGAGGTGATTTTTTCTTCCGGCCTCCTCATTCGCAGCCGGCCAGGCGGCCGAACGCCTCCAGCGCGGCCCGGCGCAGCTCCTCCGGAGTCCCCCGGTTATCGATCACCTCGTGGGCGCGCCGCTTGAGCTCTTCCGGGTCCAACTGGAAAGAGACCACTTTCCCGATGGTCTGCTCATCCATCTTGTTCTTGGCCAGCATGCGCTGCTTGCGCAGCTCGAGCGGGGCATCCACCACCACCACCCGGTCCATGACCTGGTCGATGCCGAACTCGTAAATCAGTGCAGCATCCACCACCACGACCTCTTCTCCCCTCTCCCCGGCCTGCCCGATCTCCTTTTTGAGCTGAGCGATAATCTCCGGATGAACGATGGAGTTGAGAGCCTCGAGGTTTTCAGGGCTGGCAAAGGCGATTTGCCCCATCAGCCTGCGGTCCAGGCTGCCGTCCGGGAGCAGGATCTCCCTGCCGAAACGCCCGACCAGCTTGTCCAGCGCGCGGTTGCCGGGCTTTACCGCCTCGGCGCCCAGGCGGTCCGCATCGATCACCGTGGCGCCGCACTCCTCGCGCCAGATACGGGCAACCGTGCTTTTGCCGGAGCCCAGGTTGCCGGTCAGGCCGATCAGCAGCGGGCCTCCGGGCTTTCTCGCGCCCCCTTTACCGCTCATTTGCACTCCAGCCAGTTAGGCCCGATCCCGAAATCCACCTTGATCGGCACTTTCAGCTCCATGGCCTGCTCCATCAGGCGGCTGACTTCCCGGCCCAGGTCTTCCGCCTGCGAGGCCGGCGCCTCGAACACCAGCTCATCGTGGACCTGCAGGATCATCGCGGCCCCGGGAAAGTCCCCGGCCAGTTTTTTGTCCACGGCCAGCATGGCCACCTTGATCAGGTCGGCCGCCGAGCCCTGGATG
>JAFGTO010000459.1 GCA_016934095.1 Candidatus Glassiibacteriota bacterium | reverse complement strand
GGTCGATTACCTGGTTGAGCTCGGCGGGGAGGCCGGGCTGCAGGCCGTACCCGGGCGAATCATTCCAGCAGCAGGCCCACGGAGGTTTCCGCACCCCTGACCGCGCCGCGGGAAGCGGTGCGCAGGCCCAGCCGGTTCCAGCCTTCCCCGACAGACCAGGCGAGCTGTTTACCCTCAGCTAAGGCTTCCCAGGACCCGCCGTCGATAGTTACTTCGTAGCCTGTCAGGTTGGGGCAGTAGCTCTCGAGGCTCAGGAAAATTTTCCCGGCTGCTGCGGAGTCGACCGCAACTTCGGTCAGCCCTACTGTCCAGTAGGCATCCTCGAGGCGCCCGGTGGGGCGGAAAAGTTTGTTGAGATAGCCGGTGTGCAGCCGGCTTTTTTTATGGTCGTAATCGTTCTGGTACCAGGTCAGGCCCGCATTGGCACTGTCCTGCGGGAAAATGAACCCCGCGCTCCCCTGCTCATCCCAGCTCACCGCGTTGTCCGAGATGTAAACCCAGAAATAGCAGGCGGTCTCATCCTCATCCCGGCGCTCCCACCAGACAATGGCCGGGTTCCTGAGCCTGCGGTCCGGGGGCACGCCCACCACGTGGTCCACATCCCGCCCCTGGTTGCGCAGCCATTCGGCCCGGACCTCCCAGGCAGAGAGCGGCACCGAGTCTTTCTCGAAATGCAGGTTGCTCTGGGCATCGATCACCACCCACTTGGAGAACCGGTTGGACCAGACTTCGGCCACCCCGTGGTGCGTGCTGCCCAGGCTGTCCGGGCCGTGGAGGCGGTCGATGCCGAGCTTGCGCGCCTGCCAGCCCAATGCCTGGGCGCACTGCAGGTAGGTGATCGCAAAGTGAGAGCAGTAGAATTTTTTGCCCTGGGCCGAGAGCTCGAGGATCTCCAGCGCGTTGCGCGCCTCGACAGTGGGGGCCCCGTTGGTGATCCTGCCGGCCACCCAGTCTTTGAGCAAAAGCTGCCTGGTCCATTCATCCCCGCCGGGAGCCACCACTTCCTCCAAGCGGTAGCGACGCTTTAGCTCCGCCAGCAGGGGATCGCCGTAATCGAAAGTCCTGAACTCGAACCCCGAGCGGGCAGCCGCAGGTATGTCCGCAATGACCTCGCGGGCCAGGTACCCGGCCGCGGCTGCGGCATCCACCAGGCGCCTGGCGGAAAGCGGCCCCGGCTCGAGCGACCTCTGCTGCAGGGAAGGGCCGCAGCCTGCGAGCGCCGCCACTGCCAGCAGCGCCACCATCCGGCGGGCAAGATCTTTTACCATGTCATCCTCATTCGTGAAAGTGCACCCCGGGCGCAGGCGTCCCCGGAAGGCTTACATGCCGGCGGGCGTATGGGCCTGGCGCACCAGGTTGTCCGCCACCACGTTACGGTAGAGGGCCTCCCCTGCCACCCCGCCCTTGATGCAGCCGGTAACCAGGTTGCCGGTGATAATGTTGTCCCGGCTCTGGCCGGTTACCAGGATACCATAGCCCTGGGTCCTGGCCGAGTCCGGCTGCTGGAAGTCCAGGCAGCGGTTGCCGCTGATAATGCTGCCGTAGGTATCCTCGACCAGGATGCCGGGCCAGCGCCCCGGCTCGGACCGGGAGTTGTTCTCGCAGACATTGTTGCTGACAATATTGTTGCCGCCGACCCTGCACTCGATCCCGCTCTTGCCGTTCCCGGAGCAGAAATTGCCCGAGACCACGTTGTAGCGGTCGCCGCCTTCGCCGCCGATCCCCAGGCCGCCGATGCCGTTCCAGCCGTTATGGTCGAAGCGGTTGCCGCTCATGATCGAGTGGCGGACCCGGTGGCAGAAGAACAGGCCGTCCCAGCCGTTGTAGCGGCCCACGTTATAGGTCCAGGCCCCGCTGGTGATGCCGGTCCCGGGGTGGAACCCGTGTCCCAGGTTGTATTCCGAGAGGCACCCGGTAACAGTGGCGTTGTCGCCGATCTGGATGCTGATCCCATCTCCAGGGTAGCTCTTGACGTGCACCCGTGCCACCAGGCAGTCGCTGACATCCCTGAAATGCACGGCCGAGAGGGTGAAATCGTTGCTGAGGGTCTCCCTGTCGCGCTCTGTCATGCGGCCGTCGATGCAGAGGTCTTCGATACGGATGTCCCGGGCGCTATCGGCATAGAAACAGGGGAAGAGGTTGGCGGCCCAGGCCGCGGGCGGCAGGTGGGTGTGGGTCAGGGTGTCCGCCAGGCTGACCGTGTTGTCCTGGATGCCGGTGATCAGGGTGTGGGTGCACCACCAGCCGTGTGAGCTGTCGCTGCGCACGCAGACCTCATTGCCCACCTTGAGCCCAGAGGCGTCCCTGACAGCGACCTGTTTCTGACCGCGCCGGGCGGCTGCGGCCAGCTCGACCTGCAGGCACGCCTCGGCCCGGGCCACCACCGTGTGGTCGCCGTCGCCGCGGACATACACCCCGCTGCGCAGGTGGATCGCCCGGGCGACCTCGTAGGTCCCAGCCGGCAGGTAGACTATGCCGCCCTCGGGCGGCAGGGCGTCCACCGCCTCCTGGATACCCGCGGTGCGGGACTCCGGGCCCTGGAAATCGGTGGCTTTGACCTGGCTGGCCGTAGCGGCCGGCGAGGCCGCCAGGACCAGGTAAACAGCCACCGTCAGGATAACAGTCAGTCGGGTTTTCATCATATTCTCCCGGTCAGAGGTTGTTGGCGGAGCTGGTGGAGTCGAGGTCTTATATTAGCTGCCTGTGGTTGGCCAGTCAAGGGTGAGGGGAGGCGGTGAGTCAGGAGGGTTACACACCCCGCCTGCCTGCGGCAGGCACCCCTCTTGGTAG
>JAFGTO010000458.1 GCA_016934095.1 Candidatus Glassiibacteriota bacterium | reverse complement strand
CGACGGTCATGTATAATTTCCCTCCAGGCGCACCTCAATCAAAACCGAATGGTGGAACCCGTTGTCAGGCACCTGCCGCAGAGACTTGGCGGGTGCCGGCAGTGAGGGACTTTTTTGATTATGGCCGGGGAGCGGCCGCCGTAGCCTGCGGCATTTTTCAGATAAAGAAAAGCAGTATCACTGAGCAGTAAACCGCCAGGCCGAAAACCATGTTGATCAGGTAAAGTACCTTATCGCCGATGGTGGTTTTCATTTTTTCCTCCGGGTCGACTGTTGTCTTACCCGGCGCCGCTTGCCATCGAACGGACACCGGGACACTCGAGCGGGTTAGGAAACGTCTGGACCAATAAAAATTTCAGGGAATATGGCTGTCAAGGGCAGTTCCGGGTTGCTTTCAGCACAATTCTTTCTCTTATGTAAGTTCCTGAAATAAAAAAGTTATCGCAGAATGAGTGCGGAACTGCTTGCCTTGCCCTTGACAGCCAGACAAGCAAAATATTTCATTAAGGGGCGTTGAGGTCTTTTTTCAACGGCCCCTTGGAAACGAATAAGGGGGTACAACTGAAACGACGGGTTCTGGTCATTTTTTCAATCCTGCTGGTAATCGGCCTGGCGGCGCTGCTGCAGACAGTGTCCCGGGACGGCGAAAAAGCGGGGAGCGGGGATGACTCTGCATACAAGCGGGCCGAGTCGCTGGGCACCGAGCGGGCTTACCGGGACTACCTGGATTCGTACCCGTCCGGAGTCCACGCGCGCCAGGCGGCTGCGAAGCTGGATGACCTCACCTTTCGCAAGGCTGTCAAGGCAGGCAGCAAAATGGGCTACCAGATGTATCTGGCTGCCTGGCCCAGGGGGCGGCACGCTGCCGAGGCGAAAACCCGAATCGCGGCCCTGGACAAGAAAATCGCCTCGCTCAAGCGCAGCATGCAAGAGTCCAGGTCGCGGCTCGATGAGCTGGCGGCCGAGCTGAAACCGCTGGAAAGCCGGCTGGATTCATTTAGATTACGGATGAAAGGATCCGGAGATAACCGCCCGGCAGCCGCTGCACCAGACAGCCTGGCTGCGGGCCGGGAAGAGTACTCCAACCTGGACGATTACAACCGGATGGCGAAAGAATACAATGCCCTGCTCACCGAATACCAGCCGAAATACTCGAGGTACAAGCTGCTCCTTGACAGCACGAACACCTGTATCGCCAGGATCAACGCAGCCCAGGGTACCAGGTAAGAGCCGCCCGTGGCCGCGAGGGGCCGGGCACGGGCAAAGGCTACTTCGAACGGTGTCAGGCGAACCATCACCGCCGGGGGCCGCATTGCCGAAAGGCTTGATTTTTCAGTGAAAGCGGTTTTCATTCCGCCCTCCGCGCTTTTCGGCTTTCCTGGATTTTCGAGGGGCGTTGAAAAAATACCTCGACGCCCCGTGGTGAAATTTATTGCTTCATGGGCTGTCAAGGGCAAGGCAAGCCGTTTCCAGTGTAGCTGTAAGATTTTATTTATGTTATACAATTAAAGCTTTCTTGTAGCATGTCGTTGCCCCAAGGGTGGAAACGGCCCTTGACAGCCCTTTTACCCTGACTCCTTAATATTTCAATACGATTTTCGGCTTTCCTGGATTTTCCTTGTATTATTTAAGACCACGGAACCGCTCCGCCGGTTGCAGAAAAATACCTGAGAGGTTTGCCTTGCGACTGATCGCCCTTGTATTGCTGGCGGCCTGCCCGGGCAGCGGGGGGCAGTTCGCGGCCGTTGATACGCCCCGGGTCGTTCGCGACCTGGCAATGGTAAGCATCCCGGCGGGCAGTGTAATGATGGGCAGCGATTTGAGGGACGACTCCGATTACCCGGGCAGGGACAAGCTGACCCTGTTTTACGAGCAGCCATTCCACCAGGTGGCCCTGGATGCTTTCCGGATCAGCGCCTGCGAGGTTACCCAGGCGCAGTACATGGCGGTCATGGACTCTTCCAACCCCTCGGAGTTCAAGGGCGGCGGCCGGCTCCCGGTGGAGCGGGTGCTCTGGTACGAGGCGGCGGCATTCTGCAACAGGCTGAGCAGGATTGCCGGGCTGGAGCCGTGCTACAGCCTGCAAACCTGGGAGTGCGACTTCTCCCGCAGCGGGTTCCGCCTGCCCACCGAGGCCGAGTGGATGTACGCGGCCTGCGCCGGCAGCGCGACCGATTTTCACACCGGCCCCGGCGAGGGCGACCTGGCCCGGGCCGGCTGGTACAGCAAAAACAGCGGCCAGCACCCCCACCCGGTGGGTTTGAAAGAGCCGAACGCCTGGGGTCTTTACGATGTGCACGGCAACCTCTGGGAATGGTGCAACGACTGGTTCGGCGAGAGATACTACCGCGACAGCCCGGTAACCAGCCCGGCCGGGCCGGCCGGCGGCACCGTGCGGGTGGTCCGCGGCGGCGGCTGGCTCAGCGATGCTTTCTACTGCAGGTCCAACTGCCGTGCATACAGCAGTCCCGGTGTCCGGCGCCCGGATATAGGGTTCCGGGTCGTGTGCCGTCCTTAGACAGACAGGGAGGGAAATTGCTGATCGGACTTACTTCACGCAACGCGGCCGGCAAGGATGAAGTGGCCCGCTACCTGGTAGAGCGAAAGGGTTTCAGCTATTTCAGCCTTTCGGACGTACTGCGCCGGGAGCTGGAGCGCCGCAGCCTGCCGGTTACCCGTGAAAACCTGGTCGAGACCGGCAATGCCCTGAGGCTGCGGCACGGCCCCGGGGCCCTGGCCGAACTGGCGCTCGAAGCTCTGGGAGACACGGAAGATGCGGTAGTGGTCAGCATCCGCAACCCGGGCGAGGTCGAAGTGCTGCGGCGGCGCGGGGATTTCATCCTGGTGGGGGTGGATGCCCCGCTAGAGCTGCGCTATCGCAGGGCCCGCGCCCGCGGCCGGCCCGAGGACCCGCATTCGCTCGAGGAATTCACCGCCCAGGAGCGGGCCGAGCTGGCGGGCGCGGCCGGACAGCAGCAGCTGGATGCCTGCTTTGCCCTGAGCGACCGGGTGCTGGTCAATGACGGGACCCTGGAGGAGCTTCACCGTAAAGTGGAGGAACTGCCGTGAAACGGCCCAGTTGGGATGACTACTTCCTCAAGATGGCCCTGCTGGTGGCCGAGCGCTCCACCTGCCTGCGCCACCATGTAGGGGCGGTAATCGTACGGGACAAGAGAGTGCTGGCCACCGGCTATAACGGGGCCGCCAAGGGGGTGGCTGACTGCCTCGAGCTGGGCTGCCTGCGCGACCAGCGGAAGATCCCCAGCGGCACGCAGCACGAGGTCTGCCGCGCCATCCACGCCGAGCAGAACGCGATCATCCAGGCGG
>JAFGTO010000457.1 GCA_016934095.1 Candidatus Glassiibacteriota bacterium | reverse complement strand
GTCTCTCCCGGGCCCGGGGAACCCGCCGTGTTCTGGGACCCGGCGGCAGGGGTCATCGACCGGGCGCCACTGGAGGGTCTGGATGCCGTGGTCCACCTGGCCGGTGAGCCGCTGGCCCCGGGCAGGTGGAGCCGAAGGAAAAAAAACCTGATCCTTGCCAGCCGCACCGCGGGGACCACCCTGCTGGCGCAAGCCCTGGCCGGCCTGGATTCACCGCCCGGGGTGCTGGCCTCGGCCTCGGCGACAGGCTATTACGGAGACCGGGGAGACTGCCTGCTCAACGAGGACAGCCCTGCAGGCAGCAGTTTCCTGTCCGGGGTCTGCTCACAGTGGGAAGAGGCCACATCAGCGGCGGCAGCGGCCGGGATCCGGGTGGTGAGCCTGCGCATCGGTATGGTGCTGAGCCCGTCCGGCGGAGCTCTGGCAGCCATGCTGCCCGCTTTCAGGGTTGGACTCGGCGGGAGGTTCGGGCACGGGGAACAATACATGAGCTGGATCGGCATCGGGGATGTGCTGCGGGCGGTCGCGCACTGCCTGTACCCGGGCGAAATCAGCGGGCCGGTCAACCTGGTGAGTCCGCACCCGGTGCAGAACAGGGAATTCACCCGGGTACTGGCCCGGGTACTGGGCAGGCCGGCGTTTTTCCACCTGCCGTCCTTCCTGCTGAAAGCCGTGCTCGGCCCTATGGCCGGGGAGCTCTTGCTTTCCAGCACCCGGGTCGAGCCGGCCAGGCTGCTGGCCAGCGGCTTCAGCTTCATCCACCCGGAGCTGGAGCCCGCCCTGGAGTGCTTTCTCCGCCGTAAAGACCCACCCTCCGGGGCTTAGGCCCACCTGCCTCAGCGAGAAACGCCCGCTGTCCTAATCCAGGATTATTTTTATCTTGACAGCCTGGCAGCCGCCTTTCAAATTCTTACGGTCCAGGCGCCGGCTCACACCCGGGGACCTGCTGCCCGGAGCCGGTAATCCACTGATACACATTTTCTATCATTCATAAGATGATAAAAACTCTGAATTTATCGTGTTTCATGAAATCCCCCCTGCCCCCCTTTGCGAAAGGGGGGTTTAAAATGTTGCTTCATATAGCTTTAAACGATTGGACAGAAAGAGAAAGCTCCCCCTTGGAAAAAGGGGGAAAACAAGGGGGATTTGTTTATTTCCTGGTCCTAAAAGAACCGGTTTCTCTTATCTTTGATGTAAAACCGGTATGAAAGGAAAAAAGATGCTTCGCACCCTGACAGTCATTCTTTTTGTGGTCTTACTGGCTCCGGCCTGCGGGGAGAAACAGCCGGACACTTCCGCCGCCCCGGCCGATACCGCCCGGGCTCCGGTACCGGAAGAGCAGACCGCCGCCGACACCCTGAAATCCCGGCCGAAAAGCCTGCTGGAATATTCGACACTGGACACCTGCGATGGCGTGTTCGAGGGCAGCTACGAAGAAGAGCACGGGGAAATAATCGTGCGCGCCACGGTGCTGGTCAGCCTGAAAGACTGCCGGGTGGATGCGATAACTTTCCTCGATTCGACCAGCCTTAATTCCGAGGCGATAAAAGTAATCCCCGAGCGGATAATCGAGACGCAGATGCTGCCTGTGGAGGCGGTTACCGGCGCCTCGGTCAGCAGTTGGACGATCATGACAGCTACGGCCCTGGCCCTGGGGATCGACCTGCTGGATATCGAGGAAGAATAGGGCTGGATGCCCGGCTGCCCGCCCCGGCCCCCCTCAGCAAGGCGGGGTCGGGCTAATCCCGGTCCGAGCCGGATGGTCCCTTCCCCTCCAGGCCGGGATGCTGCTGCAACATCGCCTCATTGATCTTCTCCAGGTATTCCTGATGGCCGCAGACCTTTGCGAAAGCAATCAGCCGCAGCCAGTCATCTTTTGAGAAATGCCTGGTCAGGGAAAACCTGTAGGTCTCATCGAGCTTTTTCTCGTCCCGGGCCAGAGTATAGAAGCGGAGGAAAAACACCAACAGGTCAAGATCCCCGGAATTTTTTATAAATTCATGGTTATAATACCGGTCTGCCAGCAGGGCCATTTTATTGAGGTACCAGAGCAGTTGTTTCCCTTCGGGCTCGAGCCCGGCTTCCTTCATATTCAAGAAAAGTACGGCAGCGCTGTCGGGGCGGCCGAGCATATCATAGGCAACTGCCAGGTCTGCGTAGGCCTGTTGCACCGCCTCCAGATTCATTTCTTTCTCGAAATAATTCCGGTAATAATACAGCGTGCTGTCCGGCATCTCGAGCTCGAGGAAATTAGTCCCCAGGTTGAAATCCGCCCGGGGTCTCCATTTTTCTCCCCTGGTCAGGCAGTATTGCCTGTTGGCCTCCCGGTAGTATCCCATCTCAGACAACTGAAAACCCAATTGGACCCGGTCGGAGCCCCGGTGAAAATAGGCCAGCCGCACCCGGTCGAGGAATCTTATTCCCCGGTCCAGGTCGGAGTTTACCCAGACCCAGGCGAGCGAATGCACCAGGACAGTCAGGGACAGGGCCGCGAGAAAGGACTTCGGGAAGCTGTCCGCCGGCCATAACAGGACCAGGCCCATACCGCTGAATACCGCCAGGGGCAAAGCGGGAAGGCTCAGGAGGTCCCAGTCGCGGACCCCCAAATCCGGGTTATAGACCGCCGAAAAGAAAGCACAGCCTGCTGCACACCAGAAAACGAAGAAAAAGGCGGGACTTCCGGCCTGTTTTACTGTCCACAGCCTTGCCAGGATCAGGGGTATAGCGATCACTGCAGGCAGGCAGATGAGCATCAGGAAATTGAACTTGTCCCACAGGTGCGTGATCTCGAAGAGCCTGTACGGGTAATCGCTCCCATCGATCCGGCCCGCCAGCGGGACGAGCGAAGCAGTGCCTGTCTTGAACAGGACCGCAGCCAGCAGCAGGCCGCTGACAGCAATGACCAGCAGGCTGCCGTAGGCGCGGGAGCTTCTCAAGAAGCGGACTTTTTCGAGCCAGAGGAACAGGAGCGAGGGGAAAAGTGCGGCTGCGCTGGCGTGGGTGGCTGCAGCCAGTAAAAAAATTGCGCTCGGCAGCCAGGGGCACCGCGACTTCCCGGTCTGCAGCTCCCTGATCCCGTAAAGCAGGTAAACGGCCAGCCATAACTGGACCACGGTGTAGCTTTCCACGTATCCGCAGAAAAGCTGAAGGGCCGAGGTAGAGACAAAGAGCAGCCAGAGTGCCGGCCGCCCGGCGCCGCGGCTGTCCACCCTGACCGCTATTTTCCAGCAGGCCAGGAGAAAGAAGGGAAAGAGCAGGCAGTGCAAAACCGCATAAGCCTGCTGGCCGTCGCCCAGTCCTGCTGCGGCCAGCAGGCGATAGAAAGACTGGTGGAGAAAAAAATCGAGAGGCTCATTTCCGTAGAGGTAAAAAGGCTTGGCGACACTGCCGATAAGTGAAAAGCCATCGCCCATGAAATGGTTTCTCGAGCGGAAAGACCAGGCGAGGAAAACCGCTGTCAGCCAGAGAAGACCCCAGACTAAAGCCTTTACATATCTTGGTTTCTTGCCCCACCCAATCAGCGGCAATTTTTCTTTTAGCTGCAGTAAAAGCCGCTCGCCGGTTTCCCGTGCCAGAAGTACCGCCGTGCAGACCAGCCCTGCCGCCAGCCGCCAGGCACCTTCACCCGGTCCCAGGGGGATCAGGCCCCAGGCCCAGGGCCAGCCCGTAAATGACACCGCAGTGGAAATCCAGATCCAGGCCAGCAACCAAAATTGCGGCCAGATATAGCCCTGGTGCTTTTTCATCCAAAGATTTCCCTTAAGTCGGAAACAGCAATGAAAGGGAGGCTCAGCCGGCCGGGAGGCTCCCGGTTCAACGGGCCGGTTCTCTCAAGCCCGGCTCCCCGGGGTTCCTTCCGGCGGCCGGCCGCTGCATCCGGTCGAGCAAGCGCCGATATCCTAAGGCCCCGGCCATTTCGAGCAGGCGCCGCCGTCCGGATGGTGAAAAATCGCCCGACAGTATGCGCTCGGAGATCTCTCTCAGGCCTTCGCTGTCCTGTTTTAACCAGTAATAGCGCAGGAAGAAAACCAGGTAACCGACATCCGACGGACTGCGGGCCAGCTCTTCCCTGAAGACAGCCGCCCGGCTTTCCATCGCGCTCAGCCATTCGCTCTTCTGTGTGGCGGAAAGGTCAATACCTCTTCGCCGTATCCGCAGGTATGATACCGAGGCGCTGTCCGGGAAACCGGTGATGTCATAATAGCCGGCAAGGTTGATCAGCACGGTCCGGATCTCATCGCCGTTTTCGGCCAGTCTGAGAGCCCTCTCTGCTGATTCCACCCACAGGGCCTGCTGATCGAACCCCACGATATATTCCGTTAATATATTCAGCGTCTGATGATTAATCAATTCACCGAGCATACTCATGTACAGTCCCCCGGCGACTTCTTCATTGCCCGGCACGATCCAGTAATAACGCAGCACGACCAATAAATCCCACAGCAGTGCCGAATCTTTGCCCAGGTTTTCATAGTGCCGATGCATATAGGGCAGCATGGCTTTGCCCCATTGCTCTCTTTCCTGGAGGCCCGGCTCTATGCCCCGGTGCTGCATCTCGAGATGGACTAGGTACGAGCTGTCCGGCATATTATTGCGGTCATAGCGGAGACAGCGGCTTATATAGTCGAAAGCCCGGCTCGCCGGGTCGAAAAGCGCGCCATCGACCCGCACCAGCTTGAATCTCTGTTTGTATTGCCGGATGAGGGAGTCGTTATTACCTGAGAGGAAGCTCCAGATTTCCCTGAGCCGAGCCGGGCTGAAAAGGTCGCCGTGGACGACCGTGGTGAGCTTATCATAGTATTCTGCCAGAGCGGGGTCCTCGATCCTGTGGCGGCCCGTCTGTAAAGTTTCGGGATAGCCCCCGGGGACCCACCTCTCGAAATGCCCTATGCGCCAGTTTTCGGTATCCATTGCAGGCAGCCGGGCCAGCAGCGGGTCGGCCAGGGCCATCGGGTCGAGGAGGTACAGGTGCGGGCCGGCAAAGAAGCCCACCATACCGATATTATTCTTCATGAGGAATTTTTCTCGCTTTTTGCGCAGCTCCCTCCCCTGGTCCGCCCAGTCTCCGGCAGGCCAGGGTCCTTCCCTGCCTGAGTTCAGCAGGCCGGTCCACTGGTAGTAATAAGCGCGCTCATCGCAGATCCCCTGTTTAATCAGCCGGTCATCCCGGTTTTTCCCGTAGTCAGCGCCGCTCAGCACCGGAGGGTTGGGAGTGCTCAGTCCGAGCAGCAAAGCCACGCCCCAGGCCCCCGCATAGGACAGCCTGCCGGAGAACAGCACCTCGCAGCGCGACAGCAGCACTACCGCGCAGAGAAACGGCGCCGCAAGGAAACGTCCGCTCATGAAGTCGCCGCCGATCTTCACCACATACATCAGGTAAAGTATTATCCCGGCTGCGACAGGGACCATCCTCTTATCCCTGTTCACCAGGAAGGCCAGCAGTCCGGCCGCAATTACCGCCAGGGTCAGATGGTCTGTCATGATCGAATTCCGCAGGTAATAAAGACCTTGGACGATCAGGGGCAAGGCACGGATACCGGTGTTCAGCTTGGCGTAGGCAGTGTTGGGGAAAAAGAAGCCGTAATAAAACCATGAAAAAGCTTCCCAGAACAGGAACGGCGTCAGGCCGGCCAATATTGAATAGACAGCCCGTACCCGGCGTACCTCGACCGTTGCATAAATGATGACGGGTACGAAGAGCAGGGCCGTATCCATCCTGTTGACCAGGCCGAACGCGGCGATCAGCGACAGGAGCAGCAGCTTGCGTGAATTAATCCCGCCTTCCAGGAAAACCATCAGGAAAAGCACGAGCAGCAGGTGTGTCAGCGCATTCTCCAGGCCCGAGGTGGAGTAGTCGACAAAGGCCTTGGAAAGCACGAGCAGACAGATCCCCAGTACCGCAGACCTGGAGGACCCGGCCGCCCGGAAAGCGAATACGACTACAGTGCAAAGAGTTATGGCGCAGGATAGAAAAATGCTGGTGTAGTAAATTTCCCGGGTGCAAAAATAGCATATCGACACAAGAAACAGCCACAGCGGATGGGTGAAGGCCTGGACTCTTTCCCCGACGTTCCAGGTCAGACCGTAGCCATTGATAAAATTATCCACTGTCCTGAAGGTGATGTAGGCATCGTCGCTTAACCAGGCATTGCGCAACAAGACAGTCATGAACGCCAGGATGAACAGGGCGGTCAGAAGATGCTGTTTCCTGCGAAAGAGAGCCGCGTTTCCCAAATCTTCCCTCCCGGCAGTTTCAGCAGGTACGGCAATCTCATCCCTGCTTTTTCCTGCCTGCCCGAATAAAAAACTCCCCGACCTGTCAGGAGTCCAGGGAGTAAGTTTTCATATCAGATGAAATATTGATCTTATGGTAAGCAGATCCGCAACGGTGCAGCATTTGCAGGCTAGCATTGAAGTCCCGGTACGAAGGTAACGGTCCGCGGGCGGGCGTCAGGTGCGGTACCGGTTGGTTATGGGCAACCGCCAATCCTTGCCGAACGCCCTCGGAGTGATTTTTACTCCCGGCGGGCTTTGCCTGCGCTTGTACTCGTTGCTGTCCAGCATCTTGATCACCCGGCGCACCGTGTCCTCATCAAAGCCCCGCCGGACAATATCGGACGGGCTGCAGCTTTCCTCCACGCAGGCATTGAGGATGGGGTCGAGCAGTGCATAGTCCGGCAGCGAGTCGCTGTCCTGCTGGCCTGGCCGCAGCTCGGCCGAGGGCGGTTTTTCCAGTACCCGTGCGGGGATCACCTGGCTGCCGGCCAGAGTGTTACGGTAACGGCAGAGCTCATAAACCAGGGTCTTGGGGACATCCTTGATAACCGCAAAGCCGCCGGCGGTATCGCCATAGAGAGTGGAGTAACCTACCCCTATCTCGCTCTTGTTGCCTGTGGTCAGCACCAGCCAGCCGAATTTATTGGAAAAAGCCATCAGGACGATGCCGCGGATGCGGGCCTGGATGTTTTCTTCGGTTACATCCGGCTCGCGGCCTTTAAATTCCGGAGTAAGGACATCCAGAAAGACCTGAAAGATATTTTCAATCGGCACTTTCTTGTAGTGTAACCCGAGGTTGTGCGCGAGCTGTTCGGCATCCTCGACACTGTGGGTGGACGAGTAGCGGGTGGGCATGGAGATGCCGGAGACATTTTCCGGACCCAGGGCATCGGCAGCCACTGCCGCGGTCAGGGAGCTGTCAATTCCTCCCGAAAGGCCGATCACGACCTTACTGAAGTTGTTTTTACTCACGTAATCACGGGTCCCCAGGACCAGTGCCCGGTATACTTCCGCGATCCGCTCCAGCGGCTCGGTGGACACGGGAGCCTCGAAGTCGCCTCCGTCTTTAACCTGCAGTCCGGGCAACTCTATCCGCTCGAAGTCATCACGGCCTTTCCTGCCCGCCTTCCTCAGCCGCGGGTCGAACAGCCGCCGGCGGAACACCTCGGTAAAGTCGAGGCCGACTATTGACAGCTCTTCCTCGAACTGCCTGCCCCTGAAAACTGTTTCGCCGCCAGGCCCGCAGATCAGGCTCTGACCGTCGAAAACAAGCTCATCCTGGCCTCCCACCAGGTTGCAGTAGGCGACGAAAGCATTGTTATCGGAGGCCCGGGTCGCAAGCATGCGCTCGCGGTTACGCCCTTTTCCCATATAATAAGGGGAAGAGGAGATGTTGATCAGCAGCTCCGCCCCTGCCTGGCCGGCCTGGGCTTCAGGCGGCCCGTCCGGATACCAGATATCCTCGCAGACACTCACGCCGAAAGCCACGCCGTTACGGAAAAAAACCATCCGCTTGGACCCGGACTGGAAATAGCGGTTTTCATCGAAAACTCCGTAATTAGGCAGGAGCTGTTTATGGTACACTCCGGCGAGACGGCCGTCGTGCAGCACGGCGGCGGAATTGAACAAATCGCCTTCGACATAGGCCGTACCCACTACTGCAGTCAGGCCCCTGGTGGCCGGGACGATCTCTTCCAGAGTGCGCATCGCCCCGCTGACGAAGTCCGGTTTCAGCAGGAGGTCTTCCGGGGGGTACCCGGTAACCGCCATCTCAGGGAAGACCACGATATCGGCTTTCCGCCGGCGGGCTTCCTCCAGGCGGGCCAGGATAAGGTCCCGGTTACCCGCCAGGTCGCCGACCGTGGTGTTTATCTGGGCCAGAGCCAGTCTCAGTCTCATTCAGTAATCCTCGCGGGTCCCGACCGGCCGGGAGCGGCCCGGCAGTCGTTTGGCCCGGTTCATTCTCACCGGGGTTTACTTGCCCCGTACCCCGATGACCTCGGATAATACTTCCTTGAGTTTTTCCAGTCTGTACGGCTTGGGGACAATGCCGCTGAAACCATACTTCCTGAACTCCGACAATACCGGGTCCTCTGCATAGCCGCTCGAAACGATCGCTTTGACTTCAGGGTCTATCTCGAGCAATTTCCTGATCGCTTCCTTGCCTCCCTGGGCTCCCGGGATGGTCAAGTCCATGATTACAGCATCGAAAGGCTTGGAGGAATCTTTCGCCTTTTTGTATGACTCTACGGCTTCCATCCCGTCGCCGACTGCTTCCACCTCGTGGCCGATAAGCTTCAGCATCTCCGCCACGACACTCCTGATCGCCAGGTCATCGTCCATAATCAGGATTTTCCCCTTCTCACCCAGCAGTTGCCGCTGGACATCTTTTTTACGCCCGGGCTGTCCGGAAGCAGCGGGAAGAAAAACCTGAAACCTGGTACCGACACCGAGCTCCGAATCGACCTCGATGTGCCCGCCGTGTTTCTCGATTATGGAATAGGATGAGGCAAGCCCCAGGCCGCTGCCCTCTTTCTTGGTGGTAAAATAGGGATCGAATATTTTTGGCAGGTTCTCTCTAGGTATCCCGCAGCCTTCATCCTCAACCACTATCCTGACAAACCTGCCCTCCGGTGAAGCCGGGTTATCTCCCGGCCCGAGTCTGACATTTTCGGCCCTCAGCCTGATGGTTCCACCTTCCGGCATGGCCTGGTCGGCATTGATAATCAGGTTGTTGATGACCTGGATGATCTGTCCCTCGTCAGCCTCTGCAGCCCAAAGACCTTCGGCAAAAGTGCAGCTGCATTTCACGTTGGACCCTCTCAGCGCAAAACCGGAGGACTCTTTGAGCAGCGCTCCGAGAGACACGGCTTTCTTTATCGGAGCTCCGCCCTTGGAAAAAGTGAGCAGTTGTTTGGTTAATTCACCTGCCCGCAGTGCGGCTTTTTCCGCTTCCATCAATTTTGCCTTGACCAGCTTGTTTTTCTTGGTATAGATATTCGCCAGAGAGATGTTCATCATTACCGATGTCAAGATGTTATTGAAGTCGTGAGCGATCCCGCCGGCGAGAATGCCTATCGTCTCGATTTTACTGGCCTTGTTCTGCTCCTCTTCCAATTGTCTCCGCTCGGTAACATCCAGGGCGAAACCGATAATCCCGATAATCTCACCGTCAGCATTCCGGAAAGGTATCTTGTCGACCAGTAGAAATCTTTCACCTTTTTTCGTTTTCAAAGTTACCTCTTTATTCACTACCCGCTTTCCAGTCTGAACTACTCTCACATCGTCCTGTGCGAAATGCTTCGCTTCCCCGGGAAAAAGTTCTGCATCGGTCTTGCCTGTTATTTTCTTCAAGGGGAATCCTATCAAATCGGAAAAAGCTTTGTTGACCCTTACATAGCGGCCCAGGTTGTCTTTATAGAAGATCATCGAAGGTGAGGAATCCACCATAATCTGCAGCTCTTCACTCTTCTGCTGCAAAATTTTCTTCGTCTGTTCCAACTGCTCGGTGCGCCGGGAGACTGTCTCCTCAAGATTCCTCTGAAAGTCAAGCAGCTGCCGGTTCTTATCTTTGAGCTCGGCAAGAATCTCGAGGTATTTCCTCGTCGTATCCTCGTACTCATCTTTAGTCAGGAGATAATCGTTCCTCAGGTGCTTTAACCTGATCTCCAGCGTATCGATAATATCCAGCAATTTTTTCCGGGACATGTTCAGAACCAGTCGGTTTGTTCCAGTTTGTGGATCTCTTCTTTGAGCTCTTCCAAGATAATTCCAAGGGCTTTCTCCCTGACATCCAATTCAACCAGGCAACTGCGGAACAAAGCCTCATCGGTATAAGGAGCATCGCCGTAACCGATCTTTTCCCTCTGGCAGATATAGTCGGCAACAAAAACGGTCAGAACGTTCCGCTCGAAATCCTCCGGGGCGAGGTCCGGCTGGTGATGGAAGCCGAGGGCTGCGCCCAGCTCCTCCGGAAAATCCCAGTCTTCCGCAATCGCCCGGCCGATCTCAGTGTGGTCGACCAGTAAAAACTCCTTTTCGACCAGGGACAGGTTGGTATTCTCCAGGCAGGCTTTTTCCAGCGCCTGCTCAAAGTGCCATTGAAAGAACTGGTCCTCGACAATAATACCAAGGTCGTGCAAAAGGCCCGCCACGTAGATTTTGTCGCCATGCTCACCAAATTCCCTGCGGTAAATCATCTTGCTGCAAATGGCCACGGCGGAGCAGTGTTTCCACAAGCCCTTCCGCGAATAACCGTTCACGATGTCATCTTTCTTGAAAAGCTCGCACACTTTCTGGCTCAAAGCCAACTCCTTGACTGCATCGAACCCGATACAGACTATGGCCTCCTGGATGTCGCCGATTGTCTTCGGGTAACCGTAAGAGGCGGAATTGGCCCTCTTTAAAAGTCTGGAACAAAGCGGAGGATCCCTCTCGATTATGTCTTTCAGGTCCTTGGCACTTGAATTCTCATCCATTATCAGTTGCAATATCTCTTTTACTGTCTTCTTGATCGAGGATATTTCCGATCTGTTTACCAGCTCCACTATCTCTCTGATTCGCTGCTCGCCGTAAGTATTCATACCCTGATCTCCAGTCTTTTAAATACGCTGAAACTCTCAACCTGTCCAAGCCAAGTATTCCAAGAGATAAGAGCCAATTATTCCGCCTCTAAGACATTTCGACTACCCTCCGCGAACCCGGTTTATTCCTGCCGCAAATAGACTTGAATCGCTTTTCTTATTTTACTCATATTTGATTTTTTGTCAACTAGTAAATGCTTCTGCAGCATCGGTACCTGGCTTAGGGTGTCCTTCAGCATGCTCGTTGCCAAAGAGGATGCCCCACGAATTATTGCCTGGAACATTCCCGAGACATTTAGCCCGAATTATTCATAAAAATATCACCTCGATTTTATAACTTCAAGAATCGGAGCAGGCTCAGAAGTAAATCAAATCCGGAGGAAAATGTATTTTCTC
>JAFGTO010000456.1 GCA_016934095.1 Candidatus Glassiibacteriota bacterium | reverse complement strand
GGAGCGGCTCAGGCATCCATGCGCGGGGACCTTAACGATGACGGCAAGGTCGATCTCCGGGACGTGTCAGTTATGCTCGAGAGGCTGTCCGGAGAAGAGCCGCTGGTAATAAGCGACCTGCTCCTTTCCAACCATACCGGCACCGCCTGCGCGCTTTCCTGGCGCACCAACAAGCCCACAGCGGTCAACAGGGTATCTTATGGCCTCGACCGGGACAGCCTGGACATGGTATCGGCCGACTCGGCATCAGTAGGGCCGGGCTTGCTGCACTTTGCCCGGCTTGTCTGGCTGCAGCCGGATACGGTCTATTTCTACCGTGTCATGAGCGACGGCCTGGAGTTCGCAGCCGGCCCCTCGGGTGTCGATTCGCTGATAACCTGGCCACAGGCCCTCTCGACCGAGAGGGTGACTCTCCAGGGGCAGGTGGCCGACCTGCATGGCAACCCCCTGGCCGGGGTGCTGGTGCGCTCCCGGGTCAGCGGGCCTGCCGGCAGCAGCTCCTGGTATACCGTGCTCACCCGGCCCGATGGTATTTTCTCGATGGAGTTCGCCAATTACCGCAGCTATGACGGCCGCGTGGTCCGTTACCAGCAGAACCAGAGCATGCTTCACCTTTGCATACTCGGCCGGCCGCGGCCGGCACTGCAGGACAGCATCCTGCTCACCGTCTCAACCGGGACATGGAATCAAAACAGGGGGTACCAGGACCTGGGTACTTACCGGCTGAGCGGTACCACCGAGGAGGACCTGGATGAAAGCAGTGCATCCGACCTTTTCGACCTGCTGGTGCTGCTGGGTATAATGAGCGGCGTTGACCGGTAATATCAGGTAGCGGGCCACCTGCAGGGGTGTCTTCGTATCTTAAGAGGTGGCTGCGGACTGGAACGACTTCACCCTCCTTGACAACACTCGCCTCCGTTTCCCGATGCAGGATGAATTCTACGAGACTCCCTGGGTGCTGTTTCACCGGGCGGCCCTGCGGCAGTGCCGCTTTTTCCTGGAAAACCCGGTTTGAAAAAGGCCCGGTACCGGCTGAAAAAATGCTTTGCAGCGAGGGGGGCCTTCGTGTAAATTGGGGCCGTTGTCAATAGTCCGTTCCTCATCCAATTGACATCAGGACACGGCCCCCTCTCAACTCGCGCGTTTTCACCGGCGAGCCCTGCCCTGTGTCCTTGCGCTTTATCGGCAATAGTTACGGCCGAAAAACTAATCTAACCACCGCTCTGGCTCCCTGCGGGCACGGAACAAGAGTACAGCGGGCAATTTTTCATCATTTCAGTCAGGGGAGAAAAGGCTGATGCAACTGAACTCTCTGGATTTCACGGTAATCTCGTGTTACTTCCTGATCGTGATCGGCATCGGGGTTTACTTCACCAAGCGGGCAGGCAGGAGCATGGAGGATTTTTTCCTCAGCGGCCGTCAGCTCCCCTGGTGGGTCGCCGGCACCTCGATCGCCGCCACCGGCTTTGCCGCAGATACGCCCTTTATGGTCACCGAGCTGGTCAGGCGCAATGGGATAGCCGGCAACTGGTTCCTCTGGTGTTTCGCCCTGACCAACCTCTGCGCCACTTTCGTCTTTTTCCGCTTCTGGCGCAGGGCCAGGATCCTGACCGAGCTGGAGATCATCGAGGAGCGCTACGAGGGGCAATCCGCCGGTTTCCTCAGGGGCTTCCAGAGTATCTTCTATGGCATAGCTTTCAGCTCGCTCAACATCGGTTTTATCATGCTCGCCATGCAGTCTTTCATCACCGTGCTGCTCGGCTGGAACGAATACCTCTCCCTGGGCGTGCTTCTCGGCGTAACCATGATCTACGCCCTGGCCTCAGGCCTCTGGGGGGTGGTGGCCAATGAAGTGGTCCAGTTCTGCATTGCCTTTTTCGGCTCGGTCTTCATGGCCGTGGTGGCCGTGGTCGCGGTGGGGGGGCTTTCCGGGATCGAGGTCAGGCTGGCCGAGGTTTTCGGCAGCTCGACCGCCCATGGCCTGCTCAGCTTCGTGCCGACCGAGCACGTGGTCAAGCCCTTTGAAAAGCCCGGCAACGAGTTCACCTGGAGCCTATTCCTGGTCTACATCCTGGCCCTCTGGTGGATAGGCGAGAAATCGGATGGCAACGGGATGTTCATCCAGCGTATCATGGCCACCAAGAACGACCGCCACGCTTTCTTTGCCGGGGTGTGGTTCAACATCGTCTACTACGGTTTCCTGATGTGGCCCTGGATCCTGGTGGCCCTGATCAGCATGGCCGATTTCCCCGGGCTGACCGACCACAAGCTGGCCTACCCGATGATGATCCGAAAATATCTTCCCGCCGGGATGAGGGGGATCATGTTCGCCGCCTTCCTGGCCGCTTTCATGTCCTCGGTGGATGCCCTGATCAACTGGGGCTCCAGCTACATGATCAACGACTTCTACAAGCGTTTCGTCAGGCCCGGGGCCTCCCAGCGGCACTATGTCTGGGTGGGGCGGGGGGCCATGTTCATAGTGCTTGCAGCCGGCATCGGGGTCTGGTCCATGACTGATTCGCTGGCGGACGCCTGGAAGTTCATGGCCGAGCTCTTCTCGGGGCTGGGTGCGGTCTGGATCGCCCGCTGGTTCTGGTGG
>JAFGTO010000455.1 GCA_016934095.1 Candidatus Glassiibacteriota bacterium | reverse complement strand
TTTTCCTCCGGATTTGATTTGCTTCTGAGCCTGCTCCGATTCTTGAAGTTATAAAATCAAGGCGATTTTTTTATGAATAATTCGGGCTAGCACGTTGCAGTAACAAGGAGGATGCGATGAGGATTCTGCAGAAAAAGAAGCACGGCCCCGGCCTCACGGCCGCGGCGGCCCTGGCCCTGCTATTGCTGGCGGCCGGCTGCGGCAACGACCGGGAGGGGAGCCTCGGCTCAGGTACTTTCGAGGCCACCGAGGTGGATGTCTCGGCCCTGCTGGCCGGCACCCTGCTGAAACTGGACAAGCGTGAAGGCGACCCGGTGTCTGCCGGCGAGCTGCTGGCACAGATCGATGCAGAGAAGCTCGTGCTCGAGCGGGAGCTGGCGGAAGTCCAGCTCGAGGCGGTGAAGCTGGAGCTGGACCTGGCCGGGGAGAAAGTCTCGGCCGCGCGCATCCAACTGGCTAACGACCGGAAAAAACTGGACCGTATCCGGACACTCCTGACCAGGCGCAGCGCCACCCAGCAGCAGGTGGATGACCTGGCTACCGCGGTCGAGCTGGACAGGAACCGCCTGGAGGCGGCGCTCAAGGAGCTGCAGGGCCCGGAAATCCGTCGCCGGGAGCTGGAGACCAGGCTGCGCCTGCTCGACCGTAACATTGCCGACAGCCGTGTGCTCTCGCCGATCACGGGCCAGGTGATCGGCCGCTACCTGGAGCCGGGAGAAGTCGTGGCTGCAGGCCAGGCTATCCTGAAAATCGCCGACCTGAGCCTGATGGAGATCAAAGTTTACCTGCCCGCCTCTCTGCTGGGAAGTCTCAAGCTGGGACAGGCTGTCAGCCTGCGGGCCGATGGTGCGCCCCAGAGACAGTTCGGCGGCGAGGTGGTCTGGATCTCGCCGAAAGCCGAGTTCACGCCCAAGAACGTCCAGACCGCGGAGGCCAGGGCCGAGCTGGTCTATGCCGTGAAAATCGAGGTGCCCAACCCCGACGGCGTGCTTAAAATCGGCATGCCTGCGGATGTCTACCTTTGAGATGCTTTCCCGGGGACAAGAAGCCCGCAAGTGTGCGGACGGGCTCTGTCCCTGCCGGTAAAACGGGAGTCCGCGGGCGTAAATTTTCCGGAAGGAAGGTCAGCCTTGAGTTACCCGGTACAGGTGGCAGGATTGCAAAAATCGTTCGGCAACCTGAAAGCTGTGGATGATTTCAGCCTGGAGCTCGGGCAGGGGGAGCTCTTCGGCCTGATCGGCCCGGACGGTGCAGGCAAGACCACCCTGATCCGCATCCTGGTGGGCCTGATGCTCGCCGATGGGGGGAGCGCATCCGTGGGAGGGTTCGACGTGGTCCGCGAGAGGGCGCGGGTCAAGGAGATTATCGGCTACATGCCGCAGCGCTTCTCGCTTTACCCGGACCTGACCCTCGAGGAGAACCTGAGGTTCTACGCAGACCTTTTCCAGGTGCCAGAGGCCGAGCGCAGGGCCCGTCAGCAGCGGCTGATGCAGTTCAGCAGGCTGGAGCCTTTCCTCGGCCGGCGCGCCGGGCAGCTCTCCGGCGGGATGAAACAGAAGCTGGCCCTGAGCTGCACCCTGATCCACCAGCCGGAGATCCTCTTCCTCGACGAGCCAACCACCGGCGTGGACCCCCTGAGCCGCCGCGAGTTCTGGAGCCTGCTGGACAGCCTGCAGGCCGAGGGGAAAACCATTGTCGTCTCCACTGCCTATATGGACGAGGCGGTGCGCTGCGACCGGGTAGGGCTGATGTTCACGGGCAGGCTGATGGCCGTGGATACACCGGAGCGACTCAGGAAGACCTATCCTTTCGACTTGCTGGAGGTCGAGCTTGACGAGCCGGTGCTGAACCTGCAGTTGATCAAAGGGCTGCCCCGGGTGCGCTCCGTGCAGGTGTTCGGCGACAGGCTGCATGTCGGAGTGGCCGAGGCGCAGGCAGCGGCAGCCTCGCTGGAAAGAGAGCTTTCGCAGCGGGCTGTCGGCCCGGTGAGGGTCCGCCGGATCGAGCCGTGCCTGGAGGACGTGTTCGTGGAGCTGATCGGCTCGTGGAAAGAGCGGATCAGCCGGGACCCGGACAAGAGGGGAGAGTGATGGAACAGGAGATAGTCTCTGCGCGCGGGCTGACCCGCAAGTTCGGCGCCTTCACCGCGGTGGACCATATCGATTTCTCGGTCCGCCGGGGTGAGATCTTCGGTTTCCTCGGCGCCAACGGTGCCGGTAAGACCACCACCATCCGCATCCTCTGCGGCCTGCTGCGGCCCACCGGGGGGACCTGCCTGGTGGATGGACTGGATGTCGACCGGCAGGCCGAGGCGGTTAAGCGGCTCATCGGCTACATGAGCCAGAGGTTCTCGCTCTACGAAGACCTTACCGTGGAAGAGAACCTGGAGTTCTACGGCGGGGTCTACGGCCTGAATGAGGCGGAGCTCGGGCGGCGCAAGCACGGCCTGCTAAAGGAGCTGGAGCTGGAGGGACTGGAAAAGCGGATGACCGCCGCCCTGCCGCTGGGCTGGAAACAGCGCCTGGCCCTGGGCTGCGCGGTGATCCACCGGCCGCGCATGGTTTTCCTGGACGAGCCTACCGGCGGGGTGGACCCGGTGAGCCGCAGGAATTTCTGGGCCATGATCCATGCCATGGCCGCGGAAGGAGTTACCGTCTTCGTGACTACTCACTACATGGATGAGGCCGAGTACTGCGACCGGATCTCGATCATGGATGCAGGCAGGATAATCGCCCTTGGCCCGCCCTCGAAGCTGAAAGAGCGCTATGCCCAGGCAACCGTGGAGGACCTGTTCAGCCACCTGCTGGACAGCAGCCGGGAGGGGAGCCGGCCATGAGGTCGAAAATCGCCAGCCTGGCCCTCAAGGAATATAGGCACATCATGCGGGACAAGCGCTCCCTGGCAACCGTGTTCGTGCTGCCTATAGCCATGATCCTGCTCTATGGCTACGCTATCAACCTGGATGTCAAGGACCTGGAGCTGGCCGTGGTGGACCGTGCCCGCTCCCCGGAATCCCGCCTGTTGGTCGAAAAGATGGAAGCTTCCGGGTATTTTACCGCGGCGGCGCATCCCCCGACCCTCGCCGATGCCGAAATGCTGGTGTATTCACGCCGGGTGCGCGGCATCCTGGTCATCCCGGAGGGTTTTTCCCGGGACCTGCGCTCGAGGGCCGACAGGGCCGCCGTGCAGCTCCTGCTGGATGGCTCCGACTCGAATACGGCGGGCATAGCCGGCAACTATTTCGAGATGATACTCGCGGAAGTGGGAGCACAAATGGGCCGGAGCACGGAGCATGGCGCACCGGCGGCCCCCTTCGAGGTCCGGCCCCGGGTCATCTATAACCCGGAGCTGAAGAGCGTCTACTTCATCGTGCCCGGACTGGCTGCGGTGCTGTTGATGCTGGTCTGTGCGGTGATGACCTCGATGACCATCGCCCGGGAAAAAGAGACCGGGACCCTGGAGCAGATCCTCACCTCGCCGATCAAGCCCTACCAGATCCTGATCGGCAAAGTGCTGCCCTACCTGGTGATCGCCTTCCTGGTCTGCGCCATTATCGTGGCTTTCGCCCACTTATGGTTCGGGGTCCCGGTGCGGGGCAGCCTGCTGCTGCTGGCGGCTGTAACCCCGGCCTACCTGTTCTGCGCCCTGAGCCTCGGGATCGCCATCTCCGCCTCAGTGCGCACCCAGCAGGTGGCGGTCTCGCTGGCCATGCTCACCACCATGCTGCCCAGCGTGATGCTCAGCGGCTTCATCTTCCGGGTGGGGAGCATGCCCCTGCCGCTGCGGCTTATCAGCAAGGTGATCCCGGCGACTTACTACCTGAAGATCATTCGCGGGATCATGCTCAAGGGGGTGGGCTGGGAACACGTCTGGCAGCATTGCGCGGTGCTGGTCGGCATGGGTCTGCTGATCCTGCTGATCGGCGCCAGGAAATTCAGTACGCGGCTGGATTAGCGCTAGCAGGGGAGCCTGATGAACGTTATTAGATGTATCATGCGCAAGGAGTTCCTCCAGATCTTCCGCGACCCCATGATGGGCCGGGTGATCTTCGGCATACCGGTGGTCCAGCTTTTCATCCTGGGCTATGCGATCACTTTCGACATAGACAACATACCCCTGGCCGTGCGGGATGCGGACAACTCGGTCTTGAGCCGCCGCCTGCTGGAAAAAGTGAGGATGAGCGGCCGTTTCGATATCGTGGTTTACGAGCCTGGCCAGCAAAGGCTCAAGAGCTATTTCGAGGACGGCAGCGCTGCGCTGTCCCTGGCGATACCCCAGGGGTTCGAGCGGGACGTGGTGCGCGGCCACACGCCTGCGGTGCAGGTGCTGGTGGACGGGGTGGACTCCAATACCGGCTCGGTGGCCCACGGCTACCTGATGCGCATCCTGGCCTCTGCCTGGGAAGAGCTGGCTCCGGCACGGGCATCCAGGGCGGGGGCCGCCCTGCTGGAGCCCAGGATACGGGTTTGGTTCAACCCCAACCTGGAGAGCCGCTACTACATCCTGCCGGGGATCATGGCCGTGCTGCTGACCATGACCACCACCCTGCTGACCAGTATGGGCCTGGTCCGCGAGCGTGAGATCGGCACGCTCGAGCAGTTGAGCGTGACCCCCATCCGGCCCGTGGAGCTGATGCTGGGCAAGACCCTGCCTTTCGCCGTCCTCAGCCTCGGCC
>JAFGTO010000454.1 GCA_016934095.1 Candidatus Glassiibacteriota bacterium | reverse complement strand
TTGATGGCCGCCACGCTTCTGCCCCGGAGCTCATCTCCTACACTGGCAGGCGGGCCTGGAAAGGAGTTCCTGGTGGGGGACGTGAATTACGCCACGGAAAAAGGAGGGGATGCCGAAGGCGGCGCCTGGCGGGTGGAAGTCAGCTCGCCTGGCACGGCCGGAGAGGTGGAGTTCCTGCACGCGATGGAGGTTTTTTCCAATCAACAGGCGGACTATCTCACTGAAGCCTTGCTGATAGAAGAGCAAGGTATGATCGGAGTGGAAATTCCCGCGGCCACGGTGATTTTTTGTAATGACAGCGGGGCTGCAGGACAGTACCGTTTCTCCACCCAAGGCGGCCACGCGCGCAAGCACTTGGTGGCAGGGATGCCGCCGGAGCGTAAATTCACTGTTGATGCGGAAGGCAGGGAAATACGGGGAGTGACTACCGGTGCCGGAACCCTGGTCTTCCAAACCGGATTGAAAGCACCCGCAGAGCTCACTATAACGCTCGAATAACCGGCTCCGGCCGTTACTGGCTGCCGAATTCGAAAGCCCCGATGTCCGGTGCTTTTCCCTGAAAGTCTTCGTTGATCCCGCGGATCACTGCACCCTTGTCGACACAGGGGCTTTCGGCACTCAACTGCAGACTGCCGCTATTGATATCCTTGAGTTGCGTGTAATGGTTGAACGCTGCGTCCGCGTAGAATATCCTCGCTTCAGCGCCAAGACCGTCCGTGGCCGCAAAGCCGGGATCGGCCGCCAGCCCATGGGTTTCACGACCTGTCGCGGCACTGAACTCATCTATCAATGTATAGTCCGAGCTTTTCCATTTACCGCCTGTCTCTGCTTCCCAGCGGAAGACTACCGGTCCCTGGCCGGGTACGCTGCCATAACAGTTGTAATCAATATCGTAACGCTGGTTGGCTAAGCGCAGCCCCATGCCATCGCAGATAAACGCATTGTTCTTGAACACCTTGTGGCTGATCGGAATGCTCCCTGCCGAGGGGAAGCTGACAGCCGTGCCGCCGTATTGGTCACCCCGGGTCAGACAGTAGCCGGAGTTGTGGTAGCAATAGGTCCATCCTAATGAAGTGCAGTTGCCTACATTGAGCTTGAACATCAGCATCAGGTAAGAGGCATCGTTTCGCGTTACATAGATGGGGCCGTTCTCGATGGGCGCCAGCGAAATGGCCGAGAACACGTTGCGCATGGTGTTGCCGTGGACGCGCACGTTCAGGCCGCCCCCCTCTACTTCAATAGCGTCATCACCTATATTGTACATCCGGTTGTACATAATATCCATGTCACGGTTGAAATGAAACCTGCCCCAGTTCCCCCAGAATGCGGGAGCAACCGCATCGAAATAACCATGTATCTCATTGTAACAGAATGAATTGCCGCGGCCGGCCGCTCCATCCAAAGCCTGTCGGCCGTACTCGCTGGCCTTGATCGTGGTCCAGGTGTAATCCAATAGTCCCTTTTCGAATATCTCGTTATGCCAGACTGCATTGTCGGCCGTCAGGCTGTCCTCGAAGGTAACGCCGCGCTGGGCGTGGTGGATCAGGTTTCCGTATATGACACATCCCTGGGCACCTTCTTCCAGGTGTACTGCGCTCTCGCCGTAAAAGCGTATCTCGAACCCTCTCAGTACCACATTCCTGGAGCCTGAAAGCAGGGCCGCGTACTCGTACACTGCAACCTTATAGCCGTGTTCCGCTGGATGAAGCCCATCGCCGGGACGCACGTAGAGCAGCGAATTTTCCTTATCAAAGAACCAGCTCCGCTCGATGGGCAGCTTTCGGATTCCGTCCCTCTCTTTTCTCTCCAAACATCCCTGCATCAGGTTCTGCAATGTTTTGCTCCAGAACATCCGCAGTCCATCCTGGGCTGCGTACCCTGCATAGCCTGTCGGCGTGGTGAGCTCTATCGCATAAACGCCTTCGGCGACTTTTTTCCAGCCGCCCTCACCTTTGGCAATCTCCACGGAGCCGTCCATTACAGGCTTTTGGCCCTCTCCTGCCGCGATTACGATCGGTTTATCCGGAGTGCCCTGCAAAGCGGCAAACAGGTTGCCCTCATGGTAGGTGCCCTCCAAAACATGTACAATGTCTCCCGGCCGGGCGGCAGAGGATGCACGGGCCAGGGTCCTGAACGGGTGTTCGCGGGTACCGGCAGCGTCATCGCTGCCTCCCGGGGAGACATGGAAGTCCCGGCCGCCCAGAGGCTCGAGTACCATCTCCCTGGTGCAAGCAGTCCCGGTCAGAGTCTTTCCTGCACCAGGCCCGTGAAAGTCCACCACAACCTCAACTTCCGTACCTTGCTCCAAAGGCCAGATACTGCCCCAGGCAAGACGCTGTCCCACACTGACTGTCAAGTCCACACCGTTGCGCCACGATTTTTCGCCCACTTTCCGCCATTTAAAAAAAGCGGCCGTGTCCACCGGAGACCCTGAAGGATAAATGATCTCGAGCCCGACCGCCGAAAGAGTCGGGTATAGCTCGAGCTCGGGAACGGGTCTTTTATTGCATCCTGCTATAACCAAGATAAAGGAGGCTGCCAGAACGGCCGGGAAAAAGCCAGATACTCGGGTCTGTAACATTTTATTGTCCTTTCCAGGATATTATCTGCAAGACTTTACGGTGTTACCGTAAAGCCGCCGGTCAGTCGAATGTCCTCGGAGGATGCTCCTACCATTACTGCGAAATCGCCCGCTTCCACTTCCCATTTCAAGCTCCGGTTCAGCAGGGCCAGGTGTTCAGGCCCAACAGTAAACTTCACCGTTCTCTGCTCGCCCGGCTGAAGCGCCACTTTTTCAAACCCCTTTAACTGTTTCACCGGCGTGGACACCGTGGCCAGCTCATCCCGGAGATAGAGCTGGACGACTTCCGTACCGGCGCGGGCACCTGTATTGCATATGTCGGCACTGATTTGGATTGATCCCCCGGGTCCTGTTTCCTGTGGAGTAACCCGCAGATTACTGTACGAGAATTCCGTATAGCTCAGCCCGAAACCGAATTCGAACAACGGCGTGGGCTCCATGTCGACATAGGGTTTTCCCCACCCTGTATCGATCCAGAATTCTTTAGATGGTTTGTAGTTGTAATAAACCGGCAGCTGGCCGGCGTGACGAGGGAAAGTCGCGGTCAGTCTGCCGGAAGGGTTGTAACCGCCGAACAATACATCGGCCACGGCCAGGCCGCCCTTCTCACCGGGGTTCCACGCCTCCACAATCGCCGGAACGTTCTCCGCGCACCAGCGAATCGCCAGCGGTCGGCCGTTGATCAGGACAAGAACGGTCGGAGTACCGGTTTCCACAACGGCTCGAATCAGCTCCGGCTGCAGGCCAGTCAATTCCAGCGTAGCCGAGTCGAAGGCTTCGCCCACTGTCCCCTGTTTATTTCGAGTCCACCATTCGTTTTCACCGAGTACCACGACCGCCACATCGGCATGGGCGGCGGCCTGACGGGCTGCGGATATCTCGTTCAGATCGCTGCCGATAACATTACAGCCTTTGACATAATCGACTCTTGTAGAGGATGACACCGCGGCCTCGATCCCCTCCCGCACGGTAACGACATCCTGAGTTACTATCGCAGCCACATAGTCGCCCAGTTGATTGCGCACATGATCGGCATTCGGGCCGATTACGGCAATCCGTCCAACATTTTTATCCAGAGGCAAAAGGTTCCCCTCGTTTTTCAGCAATACGATCCCCTCACGGGCCGCCTCGAGGGCCAGTTCCTGATGTTCCTGCGTATGGCTCTCCCTCTCTGCTACCGCGGGATCGACGTACGGATTTTCAAACAATCCCAGCAGTAACTTGAGGCGCAGCAACCGCCGCACCGACCGGTCGATATCTTCCACCGAAACCCGGCCTTCGGCCACATTCTCGAGCATCGCCCCCTTGAAGCCTTCCTCGTAGGTGATACTCACATCGACTCCGGCTTCAAGAGCCTGCGCACCGGCTTCCTTCTGGTTCTCCGCCAGATGCTCGTAGATCAGAGTTTCCAGGCCGCCGCCCTCGGTAACCACGATTCCCTCAAAACCCAGTTCCTCGCGCAGTATTCCGGTCAATATTTTCCGGGAAGCATGGGTCGGAACACCATCGATCGCCGGGTAAGTGGCCATCACGCCCATGGCGCCCATTTCTTTTATCCCGGCTTCCCAGGACGGCAGGAAAACCTCCCGGAGCATACGCTCAGAGATATCCATCGCCCCACGCTCCAGTCCCGCATGGGGCTGACTTTGTCCCGGGAAATGACAAAGAAATGCCGCGAGGCGATCTGGCAAGGAAATGTCATCCCCCTGAGTGCCACGAACAATCTCGCGTGCAATAGCAGACGACAGATAAGGATCCTCACTGTAGGCCTCCTGGTTACGCCCCAGCCGGGGATCCCGAATCGGTTCGATCACAAGGGTGCAGAGTCCGTGCACACCGATAGACCGCCCCTCCCGCGCAGCCGCCTCATAGACACTTCGAATAAGCTTCATGTCCCAGGTGCCGCCTAGGGCAGGACCTTCGGGGAAAATAGTCCCTCCGGCGCACATCAGGCCGTGGGTGCCCTCCTCGACCTGCAAGAGCGGAATGCCGAGACGAGTCTTTTCCACTGCGAGTCTCTGCATATAATTGATAAACTCGGCCTGTTCACCGGGCTCTTCCAGACTGAGGGAACTCGCTAAAGCGAAAAAGCCCCCGGCCGGGCCGATCCCTTCCACCAGCGTGCCGAGCGCCCATTTCTCTGTGCCTGATTTCATCTGATCTTTCTTTTCGCCGAATTTCATGCTCCAGGGAGCCGTAACATTCAACTGGCCTACCTTTTCAGCAAGGGTCATCCGGGAGAGAAGGTCATCGATGCGTTTTTCGACAGGCTGGGAAGCATCCTTGTACAGCGGTCCCGGCGCCTGCCCGGACACACAGCCGACCAAACACACAAGGATCAATGCCTGGAAGACTCTGATACCAGTTCTCTTTTCCCGCATACTTCGCCTCCTCCTCGCAAATTAGTCGAGTAGATCATCCATTACTGGATTTCACCCTCACAGAACCGGACGTGGGGCGTTACCCCATCCGGC
>JAFGTO010000453.1 GCA_016934095.1 Candidatus Glassiibacteriota bacterium | reverse complement strand
TTGAATCGGTCTCTCAGACCAAGGGGGATACGATCTCCCAGCTGCCTTAACCTATCCTAACATGCTATCGCTAATATACAAGGGGGAGAGAGGGAGATTTGTTGTATTTCCTGGCTTTAAAAGAACCGTTTTCTCCACTCTCTGGTGTAAAAAGTATCAGACCACGGTGGCTTTGATCCCGAAAAGCCGGCAGTACTGCTTGAGCTCCCTCTTGTAGTCGCCGTAGAAAAACAACTGGTGGAACCCGGGGAAATCCAGCAGCTCATCCACCCCGTCCACTTTGACCATCACCGCCACCACGCAGCCGCCGGACGGCGGCACCGGCACGTTCCCCACCACCTCGCCGGCGGAGATCAGCATCTCCGGCCGCTGCCCCTGCGGCAGCAGCACATCGGCCACGGTCACCCTCTGGCCCGCTTTCCAGAAGGGGATCGGCGTGGCATCCCGCTTACCGTGGTGGTGGGCCAGCACGAAAGGCTCGGCCGGCCCGTCGAACCCGCTCAGCCGGGTGGGACAGCAGCAGTGCGAGCCGATCAGGCAGCCCTTCGAGGTATCGGCCACCGGGTCCTGCTGGAAGCCGGGCCTGTCGAACAGGTACTGCACCAGGGCGTGTGCCACGCAGGCGCCCAGGTCGGCCTCGCAGGCCGCGGGCACCCCGCAGTCGTTCATCAGGGACCACGAGATACAGGGCAGGCTCACCTCGGTCGGGCCTACCGCGCCCAGGCAGTCCATGGTGATCCCATCCCCCTCCTCGCGCTCCAGGATGCTGCGGGCCACCACGAAGCTCTTCACCCCGTTGAGCACGTCCCGCTCGCTCGGCCCCTCGATGCGGACGGCCTGCCTGAGGTAGCCCGCGGCCACCCGCTCGATTTCCCCGGTCAGCGGAGTGCGGTTGTACTCCTCCAGGAAGCTCTTTGCCGGGACATAGCGCAGCCTGGTCCCCAGGAAATCGAGCCTGGTGTCCCTGCGCTCGTCGCCCTCCAGCACGATGAAGCGCATCTCGCGCAGCCTGGCCCCGGCTTTGAGCATTTTCAACCCGTAGACCGCCCGGCTGAAATCATCGGTCGAGGCGATGAACACACCCTCTTTGTCCGCCAGGCCGACAGTGTTGGTGGTGAACGAGGTCCCCAGGGGCGAGAAGATCACGGTGGGGATGCCGCTTTCCGCAGCCTTGACTGCGGTGGGCCAGGAGTGCTGCTGGCGGTCGAGCACCACCACCAGCAGGCCGTCCGGCTTGGCCGCCGCTGCCTGTGCCACCCACTCGTCCGCCTCTTCCAGGGAATAGATCGGCTCGGGCCTCAGGTCCACCTCCAGGCCCAGCTCCCCGGCGGCCGCCCCGATCCTCCGGGTGTAGTTCTTCAAGGCCGCCTGGCCGTCGTAGATCTGCCCGGGCCAGAGCATCCCGTATTCGCCCCTGCGCCTGACAAAGGCGGCCATCACTTTGGGCACGTACCTGGAGCCCGGCCCGGCAGGCGAGACCACCGCTTGCGCGGTCGAAGCCAATACATCCAGGACTTCGCCCAGCATCGACGAGGCGATCACAGCGCCGCCTGCCTTGAAAAAGAACTTTCTGCGCGAACAGCATGCCATTTCAGCCCCCTCCTGTTTCAGGTTATCAGATCGCGTGTCTGGGATTAATGACGGCAAACCGGAAGACAAGGTTATTTGAAATTCTACTTTTAAACATAACCTGCCCCGGCCGGTGAATCAAAAAAAATCCGCGACTTCCCCCGAAAGCGGCGGCAGGACTGAAAATGTACTCCCGGTATCCTGATGATACTCCCCAGGGTATTCCAAGACAATAAAAATGAAAGGCCTCAATTATGAGGCCCAAACTATCCCCAAAAGGTAATGACGGGCTCTGATAGAAAATTATCTCTGGATCAGGGTTGAGAGGATTCACCCTCAGCTGCCTAGCAAACGCAGCAGCACAAGCAGGTCGAAGATATCGATGCTGCGGTCCCGGTTGATATCGAACAGGTAGTTGTAAGGCATGGAGTTATCCTGCAAGTATTCCAGCAATTCCAAGAGGTCAGAGAGATCCACCCGGCTGTCCGAGTTGAGATCACCTGGCTCCAGATCGGTTTTCAAAGTCATTATTCCGGTTACCAGGCAGGAGGTGGAGGCGGGGTGGTCGTAGTTGTCGAATTTAAAAGGGGAAAAGCCGGAGCCCATGATTTCCATGCTGTTGAGGCTTATTGGCAACAACTCGGTGTTTGATGAGCAGCACACCAGGCAAAAAGCCTCCCCGTCTTTTCCCAGATATACGCCTGACGGGCGCCACCTGCCCGGGTAAATTGAAAACCGGTAAAGTGTATCAGAGGACCCCGAGAGGTCCCAGATCAGGACATTGCTGTTATCCTGCAGCACGTTGATGATGACCAGGTCCAGCTCATCTGCAAAGTTTACGGTCTGGCCTCCCAGTATTCCGGTCAGGATCTTGTTGCCGAAATCTATCATACAGCTTGCAGAGTCGATAACCTCAGCCTCCTGCCCCAGCCTGTAATGCCTGGCATTCAGAATATATCTCCCGGTGCGCTTGCTGGAAGGGCTGTACCACCTGTTCTCGGGATACATTTCCAATGTTATCATGGTGCTTTCGGATCGCAAATGTGGCATTTCCTGGTATGAGATATTAAAACTCCGGCTTATTTCATCTGTATCCGTATCTATCAAAAAAACCTCGCCGCCCCTGTTGACCAGGAGCGTGTTCAGGTCTTCATGAAATTCGAGCTGACTGGGGTTCCAGTTTAACTCGGGACCAGGCTGGATTCCCTGAAACGGTGAAACCGTTTCCCGGGTTAAATCCACCATCCACAGGCTGTTAAAGCCGATGAGGTAAGCCTTGTTCAGCTTTCTGTTGTAGGAGATTACATGATGTTTTTGATCCGGAGCTGCTTCGGCAGGGAGCGGTATGCGGCGATCGAGGCGCCATTTCCCCAGGTCCACCAGATCGAGGCTCTGTTTTCCGGGGTTGTAAGCCAGGTAGATCATCCGCTCCCTGTCGATAACCGCCGCTTCGCAACCCACACCGTAAAGCATGGCGAAATTTTCCCTTGCAACCGGGTCGAACCCTGCAAGGCCGTAGCGGTAATCGGCAAAAGGGTCAGGCTGTTTCAGGTGCTCGTCTGCACGATAGTCTTCGAGCATGAAAGAGACGAAAGCCCTCTGCCCGGGTGGAGGAAGAGCGGAGACCCCGAGGCTGCAGTACTCTTGCGGTGCATTCTCCGGGAAAAGGAACTCCATGCCCAGAGCGTCGGTGGCTTTCAGGTAATATTCTATCCTGGAGCCTTCAGGCAGCGGAGGTAAAACCGCCCTGCCGTAACCGCCGCTGAGCGATTGCGGGTCCACTATAACCGAATCACCGGCAGAGCCGTTAACCCTGTAGTTGACTGTTATCTCTCTCATGGTGCGGGTGCTGTCCAGGTAGAACTCTATCTCCATTCCTTCCTCGCCGCGGGGAATATCGCCGGATGGCGCAACAGCCGTCTCCACCCGGTAGATAACGTCGACCAAAGTTTTATAGAAAGGGTCGATGACGACTGATTCCGGCATGGACCCCGGCTCCAGCAGAAGAGTATCGACAGGACCCTCTATCCGGAAGCTTACCATCTCGGGCTGCTGTTCACCGGGATGGTAGATCCCCAACTCCATGGGAATATTGTAATAAGGCTCCGACTGCTGTTCGATGATCAGCCTCCCCACCAGCCCTTC
>JAFGTO010000452.1 GCA_016934095.1 Candidatus Glassiibacteriota bacterium | reverse complement strand
CTAGAGCTCCTTGATCCTGATGTTGCGGAAATGCACGCTCGAGGTGGCATCGTGGTTCTGCAGGCCGATATAGCCTTTCGGCCAGTGGGTCTTGACCTTGCCTCGCGGCTCGGCCATCCAGTCGTTTACCACTTCACCGTTGAGCTCAATGATATAGCGCAGGCCCTGGCAGGTGATCTTGTAATGGTTCCAGTTACCCGGGCCTTTGGATGTCTTCTTCTTGGGTGGCTCGGCATCGTAGACCGCGCCGGTGGTATGCAGCATGGTGGGGTCCATCTTGGCGGCGCCCTCGTGCATTACATGGTCTTTCTTGTCGAGGTCCGCATCGTAGATCTGGATTTCGAAGCATTCGAAGATGTAGTCGTTGCTGGTGGGCATGTTGGGCATGCGCAGGAAGATCCCGGAATTGGTTTCCTTGGCGTCGGTCATGAAATCCAGCTCGAGCACGAAGTCGCCGAATTTTTTGGCGCTGTACCAGAACACGCCCATACCGTCATGGGAGCTCAGCACGCCTGTATCGCGGTCCAGGGTGAAATAGCCGGGGCCGTAATGGTTCCAGCCGTGCTTGGAATACTTGCCCTCGGCGTTCTTGGCCAGCAGGTCGACATAACCATCGCCGGCCTGGCCTGCGGCAGTGTTGAGAGAAAAGGCCAGGCCGAGAGCCACGACCGGTAAAGCGCGGAAGAAAGAACATCTGGTTCCGATCATCTGTACCCTCCTTCAGATAGGGACGTAACAGGTTTGAAGAAGCCTCATTCCTCGCCGGTATCCTGGAGCCACTGCATAAAGAGTTTCTCGGTCTCCAGGGCTTCCAGGCGGCGGGAGGAGATAAGGATGCGAAAACGGAAAACAGCGGATTCCCCGGGCTGCAGGGAGAATTTCAGCTCTTTGCGCCCGTCGGTAAAGGCTTTCCAGCCGAGCGGGTTGGCGGCGAACAGGCCGTAGCCGCGAGCGTGCCAGTAGGTGGGGTAGGCCACGTTGTCCGGGTGGTCGAAGATGCCGACAGTAGCGGGCAGCCCTTTTACCGTGCCCTGCAGCAGGCACCATTTGGCCCTGGTCCCCCAGACCTGGCCGGAGCCCACCAGGCCCGAGCTGGCCAGGTACTCGCCGTCCACCCCGGTGTTGTCCATCAGGCCGACATCGGTTACCTTGCCCGAGCTGTCGACATATTTTTGCGGCTCATCGGACGGCTCCTCGAGCTGGCGGGAGGCCCGGATACCCAGCATGCCCTCCTTGCTGTCGCCGAAAACGACCGGCCGGTCCTGGGCTGTCAGCTTGATGATGCGGTCGATCATGCGGAGGTCCCCGGCTGCCCGGAAATAGATCCGGTCGCGCTCATCGAGTACTTTTTCCCCTGCCGAGCTGATCCAGTCCATGCCGGCATCGAACCAGGCCAAGCCGGGCCTGCTGACAATCCCCTCCGCCGAGCGGTGCACGATGCGGCCGTACTTGCCGGCCGGGTCCACGGCGTCGCTGTTGTTCCAATAGTCGTCGCCGTTGACATCGCCGTAATTGAACCAGCAGGAGAGATGGTGCGGATGGTCAACCCGCTCTCCGGGCACCATTTCCACCGGGAAGCTCCGGGTTACTACCCGGCCGTCAGAGGTGCGCAGCGGGTAGAGCACCGGTTTTTTCAGTTTTTCCCAGTAACAGTAGGAGGTGAAAGGATGCCCGTCCACGGCGACATCCAACTGGCGGGCGGCCTGGTTGTGCGTAATTTCCACGTGGTGGACTGGCATGGGTTCTCCCTCAGGCTGCATCCGTTTTTCAGGTGTCCGGCCGCCCGGGCCCGAGCAGCTTAAACCGGCCCAGGCAGAAACGGCAGCCAGCATAACGGCGGATCTCTTTATCATAGTTCCCCCCGCAGCGGCCGGATACCGGCTTTCCGGCCGGGTGTGAGACTTGGAGAGGGCGGGCCCGGGGTCAGGGTCCTCCGGGCGCAGCCGGGTCAGGAATCCACTACTTCCTGGACAGCATCGTCGAAAGTTACCCGCTTACCGGTATGCAGGGCCGCGGCGGTCATGCAGTTGGCGACCGCGTGCTGGTATCCGGCGTTGATATCGGCGTTCGGCTGCTTGCGGCTGCGCACACACTCCATGAAATTGCGCATGTGGTTGACCGTCATGTCGTCCGTATCGCCGATACCAGTGGCCAGGGACTGTCCGCTGGGGATTTCCGCATCCTGCAGCAGGTGGTCTTTGCTGTCCAGGCTGTGCTCGGCAGTAAGCCCTCCCTCGCCGGTGATCTTGTTGGTGTCGAGGTTCAGCGCGCCGGAGTTCGAGAGGTAAATTTCTTTTACTCCGCCGTAGCTGTTGGTCTGGCGGGAGGAGTAGACCACCTGGAATTTTTCCTGTTCCTCCCCGTATTCGAAGACCGCGGTGAACGTGTCAGCGTTGCGGCGCCCGTCGTCCCAGAGGTAGAGCCCGCCGTTGGCTACCACGTTTTTCGGACGGGGGTAGCCGGTGAACCAGTGCACGGTATCGATCTGGTGCACCATCCACTGCCCCGGGATGCCTGTGCTGAAAGGCCAGAACAGGCGGAACTCGATATAGATACGCGGATTCCAGGGGATATAGGGACGGTTGACCAGGAAGCGCCGCCAGTCGGTATCCTCCTGGCGCAGCCCGGCCACTGTGTCGGGGTGGCGCCAGCGCTTGGGCTGGTTGACATTCCAGGTCATCTCGACCATCTTGACCTTGCCGAACCTGCCGCTCTGGATGAACTCGGCGGCGTTGCGATAATTCAGGCCGCTGCGGCGCTGGGTCCCCATCTGGACAATGCGGTCGCTGCCGGTTACCGTTTTCAGCACCTCGCGGGCATCCATCATCCGGTTGGCCAGCGGTTTCTCGATGTAGATGTCCCGCCCGGCGCGAACCGCCTCGCAGCAGTGGTAGGCGTGCTGGAAATCGGCAGTGGCGCAGACTACGGCCTCGATGTCTTTCATCTCGTAGAGCTCGTCCGTGTTGCGCGCCACCCTGGGTGCGGTGCCGGCCAGTCCCTTGACGAACGCGGCCCCGGACTCGCGGCGCTTGTTCCAGATGTCGCAGATCGCGCCGATCTCCATGTTCAGGTCCTTGGCGCTGGCCTGGAAGGCCTGCATCAGCGAGCGGCAGCGGCTGCCGATGCCGATGAACCCGACCCGCACCCGGTCGTTGGCGCCGAGCACCCTGGACGGCTGCATCCCGCCGAAAGCCATTGCCAGGCCCGCTGCACCCAGCGAGGTCTTCCTGATCGCTTCCCTGCGGGAGATTGATTGATCCGACATGGCGACCCTCCGGAGGTTGAGGTTGTTACCGTGGGATTGAAATAAAATATTTGTCTGGGCTGAAAAAAAGAGCGGATATTTGCCGATAAACGAATTTATCCGGCCCGGCCGGACAAGTCAATAGTAG
>JAFGTO010000451.1 GCA_016934095.1 Candidatus Glassiibacteriota bacterium | reverse complement strand
TGCTGTCAAGGCCAGGCAAGTCCGCCTGCGGCGGAGCCTTGACAGCCACTTCAATCGAACTTTGGAGTAGACTTTTATCATAGGAGAGATTGATGCAGGACTTGGAGCTGCTTACCAGGCTGGACTACTACGTGGTGGCGGTGTACATGGTGATCATGCTCACCGTGGGCGTGGTGATGGTCAGGTTCAACAAGGATGCGGATGACTACTTCAAGGGAGGCAACAAGCTGCCTTTCTGGCTGGCCGGCTTGAGCCTTTTTATGTCATCGTTCAGCAGCTGGACTTTCACCGGGGGAGTGGGCAAGACTTACGAGAGCGGGATCTCGATATTCAGCATGTACTGGGGGGCGGTGCTGGGCCTGGGGTTCGGCTATTTCGTCTTTGCCAAGCGCTGGCGAAGAACCCGCTCGCTGACCATCCTGGAGTACCTCTCCGAGCGCTACGACAGCCGGGTCCACCAGTTTATCAGCTGGGCCAACACGCCGGTCACTATCTTCCAGTGCGCCATCTGGCTCTACGCCCTGAGCATTTTCCTGAGCGCGGCCACTCTTATCCCGGTAACTTACGTGATCGTGGGCTGCGGCCTGGTGATCCTGGTCTATACCATGATCGGCGGCCTGTGGGGGGTGTGCATCACCGATTCGCTGCAGTTTTTCATCCTGCTGCCGATCGCGGTGATGGTGATGGTGCTGAGCCTGATGGAGGTCGGCGGGGTCGGAGAGCTGATCCGCCAGGCGCCGCCCAACTACTGGACACCGTTCAATGAAGCTGCCGGGATCACCAAGCTGTTCGTGGTTTTCCAGTTTGTCAACGGCTTTTTCATGTTCAATTCGGGCGGCGGGGCGCAGAGATATTTCTCGGCGATGAATGAGCGCGAAGCGGCCAAGATCGCCGGTACCGGCGCGATCCTTTGCTTCATCGGCCCTTTTATCTGGCTCACCCCGGGCATGGCCTGCCGGGTGCTCTACCCTGAACTCGGCGAGACCGTGGCCCAGGCTTTCGGGCTGGCCAAGCCCAGCGAGGCCTCGTATGTCTTTATCAGCCTCAAGCTGTTGCCCCACGGCATGCAGGGTGTGCTGATCGCCGGTATCCTGGCCGCCACCATGAGCTCGGTCTCCACTTTCTATAACATGTACAGCGCGGTGATCACCAAGGACATCATCGGCACGGTGTTTATCAGGAACGCAGACAGCAAGCGCCTGCACCACATCGGCATTTTGGTCACTCTGCTGATGGGCCTGGCGACCATCCTGATCGCCTACTTCTACAGCAAGCTGCCCGGGCTCGGGGTGTTCGACCTGCTGATCAAGGTAGGGTCCGTGCTGGGAATCCCGGTGGCCGTGCCGATAATCCTGGGCCTGGTATACCGCCGCACGCCATCCTGGGTCCCCTACGCGGTGATAGTTGTCGGCATGGCGGTGGGCGCAGTTTTCGCTTTCGGCAACTGGGAGCAGTACCTGGGGTACGAGCTTTTCCACGCGGTGCTTTACCCGCTGCTGGGAGTTATCTACGTGGTCCCGGGCATGCTTTACGATGACGAGCATGGGGGCAGCGACCGGCTGCGCAACTGGGGCAGGGTTATTCTGTATATTTTCGGAGCTTACCTGTTCGCCTATGGGATTTTCCTCTATGGCAACCTGCCCGGAGTGCAGGATCCGGCCGGGGCGCTGTCAGTGGACGACGAGGGTCTTATCTGGATTCAGCGGGTTATCCTCGGTTTTTACCGGAGCCTTCCGGCCATGGCTGCTTACGGGATTGTCTGGGTAGTGCTGGTGGAGGTGGTCTGCAGGCTGAAAATCGTCCCGGACAGGCGCACCGAGGAAGAGGTCAAGGCCTTTTTCCGCAAGATGGACAGGCCGGTGGATGTCAAAGCCGAGATGGGCGTGGACTTCGACCAGACCTCGGCCGACTTGTCATCGTTCAGGATCCTGGGTATCGTGATGGTTATCATCGCCGGGCTGATGAGCCTGTTTTTCCTCACCGAGATGAGCGGCAAGGAGGTCGCCATCACCCTCTTCGGCCTGGGAGGCAACCTGGTGATCGGCCTGGCAATGCTCTACCTGGGGATGCGCAAACAGGCTTGATCCTTAGTCGATAAAAATGCGGGGAAAACAAGCAGGGGCGCTTGAAAAGCGCCCCTGCACGTGTTTTATCTGCAGCGACCCGCCAGCCTCCAAACCCACCAGACCAGCCAGAGCAGGCCCACCAGGGCCGCCGCCCATTTCGAGACCCGGCTCAGGCCGGGACCGGTTAGAGTTTTCCCGCCGGAAACCCAGGAATAAAAGGAAAGCACCAGGGCCGTAATCCCGGCAGCATAGACAAGCGGGCCGAAAAGGTGGTAGTCGAGAGCCGAGGTGAGCCTGCCATGCGAGATCTCCAGCAGCGAGCGGGTAAGTCCGCAGAAAGGGCAGGGAAGCCCGGTGAAGTGCTGCCAGATGCAGGTCCGCGGGATCAGCGTGCTGGTGCGGGCATCCACTGCGAAGCTTATCCCCAGCACCAGGGCCAGGAAGAGGAAAAGCCTCCTGGCCTGGCGCTTGCGGCTGGCTTTCTCCCCGGGCAGCTCAATCCCCTGTTTCAGGTCTGTTCCAGGCATGGGAAGTCGCGGCAACTGGAGTATGCGTTTATCAGTGCGGCAGGCGGCCGGGTCAGGTCGCCCGCAGGGAATCCTGAGATCAGCGGCTGAGAGAAAGATAACAGTCGATCGCTGCAAACAAAATAGTCATTAAGGGATTGACATACCCCGGCAGGCAGGATATTTATTGGGAAGGCGGGTTGTCGCCTGGAGGTGGAGGTTATCATTACCAGGTAATTGTTTCGGCAAATTGTCCTGGCAGCTTTTTCGGGCTTGTTGACCAGCGGAGTTTTCCTATGCGGCCTTACACCAGGAACTTCCCGAAGTTATCAGGCGCAGCCTGGACAGTTACCCTGCTGCTCAACATTACCCCGGCCGCTTACGCCACCGAGGAATATGCAGGCAAGACAGGCGAGGACTGCGCCACCTGCCACCTGGACCCCTCCGGCGGCGGTGAGCTGACAGGGCAGGGCCAGGGTTACCTCCTAGCCCTCTCATCCGCCGAAGATGAAAAATCCGGGCAGAAAAGCCCCACGGCCCAGGCTTTCCGGCCGGTCAGGCTCATCGCGGGCCTTATCCACCTGGTTACGGCGATCCTCTGGTTCGGCACCATCCTCTACGTGCACCTGGTCCTGAAACCGGCCTATGCCGCGCGCGGGCTGCCCCCGGGGGAAGTCAAGGTGGGCCTGGCCTCGATCCTGGTCATGGCGGCCACCGGGGCGGTGCTCGCGGCTTACCGGGTGCCCTCGCTCTCTTTCCTGGTCTCGACCCGGTTCGGTATCCTGCTGTGCATCAAGGTCGGCCTGTTTCTCGCCATGGCCGGATCGGCAGCTTTCGTGGTGTTTTTCATCGGCCCGAGGCTGAAAGGGAAAAGCCGGGGCAGTGGCCTTCCTCCCGAAGGGAAGCTGGATGTTGCTGGAATGGGCCGCTTTGACGGGAAAGAGGGACGTCCGGCGTACATCGCCTACAAGGGGAGAGTATACGACGTCTCTGACAGCAAGCTCTGGAAAGATGGTGTCCATTTCGGCAGGCACCCTGCCGGAGCGGAATTGACTAAGATGCTGATACAGGCCCCCCACGGGGAAGAAAAAATTTATGCCCGGCCGAGCCCCGGTGTCCTGGCCGGGGAAAAAGAAAGCGGCGTCCGGCCGCTGCACGAGCGGGTTTTCTACTTCATGGCTTACCTGAACCTGGCTTTCGTGTTCCTGATAACCCTGATCGTGGCTTTGTGGCGCTGGTGGTAACGACCGCCTGCCGAAGTGCCGAAACCAAGGGGAGCGCTTCATGAGTGAAGATACTCTCAAAGTGGCCGCGGTGCAGCTTGCACTGACCGGAAACCTCGACACCAATTACCGCCGCATCTGCTCCTGGATGCGCAGGGCGGCCAAAGCCGGGGCTGAGCTGGTGCATTTTTCGGAGACCGCACTCACCGGATATTACCGGGTGCACCTGAGAGATTTATCCGCGCTGGACAAGGGGCTCCTGGAAGAGCGCAACCACGGCCTGAGGAAACTCGCTGCAAAGCTGGGGGTCTGGCTGGCCTACGGCGGCACCCATTTCGAGCCCGGCCTGGATAAGCCCTATAACAGCCTCTACCTGGTGGACCCGCAGGGCTCGGAGATCGGCCGCTATGACAAGGTTTTCCTCACGGACACCGACATGCTGGCTTACAGCCCGGGCAACAGCCTGGTGCTGGCCCGGATCAAGAAATTCAAGGTCGGCCTCACCATCTGTTTCGACATGAGGTTCCCGGAGATTTTCCGCAGGTACCTGGCTGCCGGCACGGACCTGGTGCTGATCAGCAGCTACCAGGCGG
>JAFGTO010000450.1 GCA_016934095.1 Candidatus Glassiibacteriota bacterium | reverse complement strand
TGATATAGGCCGCAGTGCCCCCGAACTCCACGTTGGGGTGGGCCACATATCCCACTTGACCTTCCGCACCCATCAGGGTGGCATCTGCAAAAAAGGCACTAACGAAATTACCGCCGAGCCGGATATTACCCTTTTCTACCTGAGCGAGGGCGGTTCCCGCTGAAATTACCAGGATCGCAACAGCGGCCAGAATAGATCTCATCTGTTCTCCCTTTATCTCTTAGGTTGTTTGACCTCAATAAACGAAAATGAACAGTAACTGGTTATTGTGGCTAGACACTCCTTTCTCTGAGTTGAAAAGTGCTGAACGGTTTGAGACAGAACTATATTCAACTTCAGCCCTGCCACTGCAGACGGAAACGGGAAAATCCCGCTGACTGGCTATCGCCTAAAAAGATACATTATGTCAAATCTAATAAAATCTGAGAGACAAGTCAAGTTATAGCAGTTTTGGAACATTATTATCTTGTGTTTTTTTCCCTTTTTCCCCCAGGACACGCCTGCGGAGGGTCTCCACGTCCCTGATCCCCTCGTCGAGCTGGATGCGGTAGGCCCGCTCCAGCACCTTGCCCATGTCCGGGCCGGGTTCGAGAAAACCATCTAGGTGGCGGCCCATCAGCACCGGGCGCTCGGGCTCGCGCTCCACTCCCGAGGCGCGGGCCTGCTCGCGGAACCAGCTCAGCAGCATGGATTCACCGGCCAGCGGCCCATCGCCCTCCGGGTTGGTGCCCCGGAAGTCCGCCAGGGCCAAGTCGCTCAGCAGCTCGAGGTCTGCCTCCGGGGCCAACTTGAGGGCCAGGCGCTTGAACCCCTTGGCTGTCGAGCGGTTCTGGAAGAACTGCATCGGTTTCATGTGCTGGGCCACCAGCTTGAGCGCGCCCTTGCGTACCACCTTGTTCTTGCGCACCAGCCTGTTCAGCAGGCCGCCGGCCAGGCGCGCACTCTCCCGGTCGTGCTCAGGGGTGCGTATCCGGCCCTGGCGTACCGTGGTGGTGGCCGGCTTGCCCAAGTCATGGCAGAGTGCGGCCCAGGCCAGCATCAGGTCGCGCTCCCGGGCCCCGCTGCGCAGCCCTGCCGCGGCATCCACCACCTGCAGGGTGTGGCCCCAGACATCGCCCTCCGGGTGCCAGTCCGGCTCCTGGGGAGTCTCTTTCAGCGGCACCAGCTCGGGCAGCACTTCGCTCAGCCGGCCTGTCTCATCCAGGAACCTCAGGCCCAGCGAGGGCCGCCGCGCCTCCAGCAGGAGTTTTGCGAACTCATCCTCCACCCGCTCGGCGGCCACCGGTGCGATCTTCATCCTCCGGCAGACCGCGGCCAGGGCCCGGTCCGGCTTCATCTCGAAGCGCGCTGCGAACTGCATCACCCGGTAATAGCGCAGGGGGTCCTCGACAAACTTCTCCGGGTCGGGAGTGCGCAGCACACCTCTTTCCAGGTCTTCGCGCCCGCCCCAGGGGTCCAGCACCTCGCCGCCCAGCACGTCCATCAGCATCGCGTTCATGGTCAGGTCGCGGCGCCTGGCGGCCTCGGCCGGGGCAAGCGAAGGGTCGACAGCCACCCGGGGCCTGCGGCCGCTGCTGTCGGTGCGGGGCACGGACCAGTCGGCATCCAGGTCCTCCAGGCGCAGCACCCCGAACTGGCGGCCCACCAGCAGGGCTTTGCCGCAGCCGCAGCCTTCCAGCACTCCCTGCAGGCTGTCGAGGTCCAGCCCGTAAACCTCGACATCCACATCCTTGGCGGCCCGCCCCAGCAGGCTGTCCCGCACGTAGCCGCCCACGTAAAACGCCCGGCCTCCCTTACCGGCTATCTCCACGGCCAGCCGCCTGATCGCCTCGATTGTCCCTGGCTCGATACCCATCGGCTTTCACTCCAGGATGATTACCGGCTTGGCTGCACCTGCATCACCGGCAGGGAAAAACACCCGGGGCGACATGGTGGTTGGGCCTTTATGCCTATGTGCTCTGTGCCCTTGCCCCTTCCGGCTTCCGGGGCGTTTCCGGCTCATTCTTCCTGGCGGTGATAAATACGCAGTTTCCTGTTCTCATCCACGTGCCCGCAGATAAGCAGGGTATCCCCCCACTGCAGGCTCTCGTTATCCTCCACCCCGAAATAGCAGGTGTTGTCGCGGCACAGCGCGATGATCCTGCCGGTGTAAAGCTCTTTCAGCTCGGCCATGCTGCCGGGGCGGGTGATAAAGGCCTGGTCCATCCTCCAGAACTGCTGGAGCATGCGCAGCAGGACCTCGTTGGCGAACTTGTTGGTTACCTCGCGCAGCATGCGCTCCGAGCCAACCTGACCGACAAAGACCGGGATCGCCCCGATCTTGCGGTAGTGGAGGTCCATGTCGTCATCAATGGCGCGCACCACCCGGTGGACCCTGGTATCGGCGAAATCCAGGCCGATGGTGAAGTTTTTCTCGTCCACCGGCGTGGCGATCGCCACCCCATCGAACTGGTTGACATCGTACTCCACGCTCGTGCCATCCCCGACCACGTAGGTTATGCCCATCTCACCGTGGATCGCGCGCATGGCCTCGATTTTTTTCTCGTTCGGCTCGATAATCATCACCTCGCGGCGCGTGGCCCGGGCCTCCCCCAGGACTGTGGCGCCGATCAGCCCGGCCCCCAGGATGAGAAACTTGTCGGTGCGCACCGGCAGGTCCGCCGCACTGAGCTTACCGAGCTTCCTGTTGGCTGTCAGGGGATCGCGAAAACTGATCGCCAGCATCTCGTTCTCAGGGTTCGGAGGCAGGTTGAAATCCATCTTGCCGTTGACTATCCCGCAAAGCGGTACCCGCTGAATACCCGCCTCCTGTTCTTCCCCGGCAGGCACCTTCCTGAACTCCAGCAGGGCCCGCTCCGGGAAGACAAACTTGTCGAGGAACTCGGTAACTTTGGGCCGGATCATGGTGGAGACCATTTTCAGCCCCCCGCTGAAATGCGGCGAGATCGGCTGGACTCCCACCCACTCGAACCGGGGGACCGCGGCAAAATCCCCTGAAAAACGGCTGATCACCTGGATACGGCCTTTCAGCAAGGCCGCCAGCAGGATGTTCTTCTCATCCTCGACATACAGCAGGTAGGCATTGCTGGCATCCTCGGGCCGCAGCATGTCCAGGGTATCTTCCTTGAATACCTTGGTCTTGATATATTTCAAATTTTTATACATCTGGGAGAACTCCTCCACCAGCCCCTCGTCCTCGCTGACGAAATATACTTCCACGCCCCGCTTGAGCAGTCCCTGGATGATCTTGTTGACCAGCTCCTTGTCATCGCCGAAAATCAGGAAATGCCCCTCTGCCTGTTTGAGCTGCTTCTTCATCTGTTCGACCACCCTGAGCTTGTACACTTCCTCGACCACGATCCGGGCATAGACATGGGCGCTGAGCACTATGTAGCGGGTAATCAGGTAGGCGCCCACCAGGATGGTGAAAGCCCGGATCAGCGAGCCGCTGGTGAAACCCTCATCCGTGTAGCCGATGGTGGAAAAGGTGATCCAGACGAAATAAAAGCACTCCACCAGGCTCTTTTCCACCCCGTAAAACCTGGTCAGAAAATAGTAGACAGCCCCGAAAATGAGCACGACACTGGCGAGGCAGACCAGGATCACTACGTAGACCTTGGCGGTCTCCCTCAACTGGGCCCGCTCCTGCCAGAAGAGGTGTCGAAGGTATTCCATTAGTTTCTGCACTAGATGACAACTCCTGGTTGAGGAATCTGCTGTTGAGATGCGCTGACAGATATGAAAGAAAAACTCTGTGGAACCAGGCCGGCCCTGCATGCCGGCTGGTGTCCCGGGTCTTCAGCTCCGCTTGAGGAAACCACTGAAAAAAGTCTCCAGGTCGATGTTCCCGCCGCTGAGTATCACTCCCACCCGCAGCTCCCGGCCTGCGGGAATCTCGCCCCGGACCACCGGCACCAGAGGCACCGCTCCAGAGGGCTCCACCACCAGTTTCATCCGCTGCCAGAGAAAGCGCATGGCCTGCACGATCTCCTCTTCTTCCACTGGGACAATCCGGTCGACACGGCGGCGGATGACCTCGAAAGTCTTCTCGCCCAGAGAGGTTCGCAGCCCGTCCGCAATGGTGCGCGGGTCGGTCTGCGGGACCAGCCTGCCGCTTTCGAGCGAGCGGAAAGCGTCATCCGCCCCTGCCGGCTCCACTCCCCAGACCACGGCCTGCGGGCAGAGGCCCTTGACCGCCGTGGCCGTGCCGCTGAGGAGTCCGCCGCCGCCTACCGGTGCCAGCACGTAGTCCAGCGGCCCCGCCTCCTCGAGCAGCTCCAGGGCGGCGGTGCCCGCACCTGCCATCACCCTCTCGTCATTGTAAGGGTGCACCAGGCACAGGCCCTGGGACTCCACCAGGGTTGCGGCTGTGCTCTCACGCGAGCGCAGGGTGTTTTCGCAGAGGATCACCTCCGCGCCATAGCCCCTGACCGCCTCCACCTTGACCGGCACGCTGCCTGAGGGCATGACTATCCTGGCCCGCACTCCGGCTGCCGCCGCGGCCAGGGCCAGGGCCTGGGCATGGTTGCCGCTGCTGTGGGTTACCACCCCGGCCGAGCGCTGCGCCTCATCCAGCAGGGAGACCGCATTATAAGCGCCGCGGAACTTGAACGATCCGGTACGCTGGAAGTTCTCGCACTTGAGATATACTTCTGCGCCGCAGAGCCTGTCCAGGGTGCGGGAGCGCATTACCGGGGTCCGGTTGGCGGCCTCCCGCACAGCCACGGCCGCCCTCCTGATATTGTCGAGCTCGATCACCCGGGCCTTCTTTCTTGATTAAAAACTCTATGCAAGGCAATCCAGGCTTGTATTCTACCATAACGCCTGCCTGGAGATCAAATAAATTCCCGGGCCATTCCCTGAACGGCCGGGTCTGCGGGACTCCCAGGTTTTTCTTACAAATTATATCAGATCCGGCCCCGTGTAAACAACAAGCTCACCTGCAACAAAAAAAAGGCGTTTCGTCTCTTTTCACTTGCACAGCCGGAGCCGGTCGTTTTATCTTCCAGACCACGGTAGTAGACCCGGCCGGATTTTTCGCGGCAAGGTGGACCGGCCCTCTGATTTTCCGACATGGCGCTGTGGCAATCGGACCCGTGAGACAATCTCATTGCTGTCTTTAACATAAACCTGCAGGGGTACTAAGATGCCGAGCAAAGAGCAGTTTATCAAAGACCTTGTTTCCAGGATGACCCTGGAGCAGAAAGTAGGCGGCTGCATTACTTTCGAGTTCTGCGGCACGCGGATCACGCCCAACGAACACAGGAAGATCAACGATTACCAGGTGGCCGGCCTGAGGACTACCCCGCACATCTTTACCGAGGAGCCTTACGGCAGCCGCCACGATGCCTCGGGCGCGGTAACCCAGCGGCTGGCCCCCTATGCCACTGCGGACCAGTATGCGGAAATACTGAGCGAGCTGCAGGAGATGGCGGGCCGGAGACCGCTTTCGATCCCGCTGCACATCTGCTCCGACCAGGAAGGCGACCTTTCCTGCGACATTGTCCGCGGCGGGGTGAACATCTTCCCCAGCGCCATGGGAATGGGCGCCACGGATGACCCCGACCTGGTTTACCGGGCCTACAAGGCCGTGGCCCGCCAGCAGCGCGCCATCGGGGTGACCCAGCTTCACAGCCCCTGCCTGGATGTAAATATCAACCCCAAAAATCCCGAGATCTGCACCCGCAGTTTCGGCGATGACACGGAAAGGGTGATCGCCTTCGGCCACGCCCTGGTGAAAGCCTTCGCCGAGGAGGGCATTATCAGCACAGGCAAGCACTTTCCCGGCCGCGGCGACTCGGCCGTGGACGTGCATTTCGACCTGGACTACAACAAGGCCTCGCGCAAGCGGCTGGACGAGGTGGAGCTGGCTCCCTACCGGGCGCTGATCGCGGAGGGCCTGGCCTGTATCATGACCGCCCACACCATGTACGAAGCCCTGGACCCGGATGGAATACCGGCAAGTGTCTCCCGCATGATCACCCACGAGCTGATCCGTAACGACCTGGGGTTCGACGGCCTGGTAACTACCGATGCCATGGGCATGGGCGGTGTCGCCAAGAAGTTCAGCACTTACGGAGAGGCCTGCGCCGCGGCTATCGCAGCCGGGGCTGACCTGGTGCTGGCCAAGACCCACGCCGAGAACCAGCAGCAGGTCTTCGACTGGATCATGCGTTTTGTCAGGGAGGGCAAGATCCCCATGGAGGAGCTGGACGAGCACAACCGCAGGGTGCTTTGTGCCAAGTGGGACACGGGCCTGTTCGACAAACACCTGGCCGACCCGAAAAAAGTGCTGGAGGTAATCCGCGACCCCGGGATCCGCCGCCTGAGCGAGGAGGTTGCCCTTAAGGCCTGCGTGCTCAAGCACGACCGCGGGGGCGTGCTGCCGCTGAGCCCGGACCGGAAAATCTTCGTTACCGACCAGCACTACGCGCTCTGGCAGAACAAGGGCGAGGACCTCTACTACCATACGACCCAGCTGCAGAAATTCGTCATGGAGCAGACCCGTAATTTCGCCTACTGGGAGACAGAGCTGGAGCCGACAGACCAGGATGAGAAAACCTGCCTGGAGCTGGCAGCCGACTGCGAGGTGGCGGTGGTATACAGCCATTACTGGCGCGGCAACCCCACCAACACGGACCTGGCGCGCAAGCTGAAAGCCGCCGGCAAGAAGCTGGTAGTGATCGCCGGGGCGCCCTACGATGTAGTCTGCCCGCAAGAGGCGGATGCCGTGCTGGTTACTTTCGCCGGCACGCCGCGCAGCATGGAAGCCGCCTGCCGCATCCTTTTCGGCAAGGACTCACCGGGCGGCAAGTGGCCGCTCAAGCTGGTGCCGCAGAACTGACCGGTCTTTGGATACTCCGGCGACTGCGGCTGAGCCTGGCGGCCTTAATCGGAAAATCGTCTGAAACTTTCGTGTATTATTATCAGGATCGGGAAAAACAGGTTCAAGGAGGTATTAAGTGGCAAACGAGCAGGCGCAGCAACCACAGGACTCATCGCTCGAATCTTACGGCTACAAGCAGGAATTCAGCAGGGTGTTGAAGCTCCGGCACCTGGTCCTCTACGGGCTAGCCTACGTTACACCCACGGCCCCGTTCCCCATGCTGGGCATCGTGGCCATCGTCTCTGTGGGGCACCTGGCGCCGGTTTACCTGGTGGCCATGTTCGCCCTGTTCTTTACTGCCACCAGCTACGGAAAAATGGCGGCCCGGCACCCGATTGCCGGCTCGGCCTACTCATATTCCCAGCAGGCCATCCATCCCCACTTCGGCTTCGTCATCGGCTGGGCCCTGTTCCTGACTTACATCCTGGTGCCCCTGCTGAGCGTGATCGCCGCCAGGGACCTGTGCCTCAACATAGCCCCGTCTTTCCCCTCCTGGCTCTGGATCGTGCTCTTCGTGGTGTTCATGACCGCCATAAACTTTTTCGGGATCAAGGTGACCGCCGGCGCCAATGCCGTGATGACCGGGGCGATGATCATCGCCGCAGCGCTGTTCGTGCTGCTGGCGGTCATCGCGCTGACCAAGGGAGTGGGCGAAGGTGTCCTGCTTTCCACCAAGCCTTTCTACAACCCGGCCACTTTCAATTTCCACCTGATACTTGCCGGCAGCGCGATCGGGGTCTTTTCCTACATCGGGTTCGATGGGGTCTCCACCCTGGCCGAGGAAGTGGAAAATCCGCGGGTAAACATCGGGCGGGCCACGGTGCTGGTCTGCATTTTCTGCGCGGTGATCTTCGTGGTGGTGGCCTACCTGGCGCAGATGGTCTGGCCGGACTTCAACTCGCTGCCCAGGGATGTCAGCGCCGTGCTCGACATCTCCGAGAGGATCGGCGGCCAGGTTTTCCGTTACTTTATCTTCCTGATCATGATAGTGGCCGGGGTCTCCTGCGCCCTGGCCGGGCAGGTCTCCGCCGCCAGGATCATGTACGGCATGGGGCGGGACGGCGTGCTGCCGCGCAAGTTCTTCTCCTATGTCAGCAAGAAGTACCAGATACCCTCCTACAACCTGCTGCTGATCGCGGTGGTCTCGCTGGTGCTGGCTTTCCTGATGAATTTCGAAATCGCCGCCCAGGTGCTCAATTACGGCGCTTTCCTCGGGTTCTTCGCGGTCAACCTCAGCGTGATTTTCGAATACGCTATCAAGCACCGGCCGGAAAATTTCGGCCCGATGGAGGTTTGGCGCTATATCCTGATGCCGGTTATCGGCATGCTGGTGTGCGGGATCATTTTCATGAGCCTGGACAAGAGCGTGCTAGTCTACGTTTCCGCCTGGATGGCTTTCGGCCTGGTCTACTACGGAATAATCACCAGGGGTTTCAGCCGCATAGTCAAGATGAAGATAGAAGAAGAATAAGGATGAATTTTCCGGTGCCCCCCGGGCCGTGCTCCGGGGGGCACTTTTTATTTGAGATAACCTCGCTCCTACCGAGCCGGTAGCCTCATGGACCTCGCCACTATCCTGCTGGTAGCTGTCGGGCTGGCCATGGATGCCTTTGCCGTGGCCGTGGCGGTCAGCCTGAAACTGCAGCGCCTTTCTTTCCGTCAGATTTTCCGGCTCTCCTTCCACTTCGGGCTGTTCCAGTTCCTGATGCCGGTCCTGGGCTGGTCTGCCGGGGCCTGGATCGAGCGCTGGGTGTCCTCTTTCGACCACTGGATCGCTTTCGGCCTGCTGGCTTTCATCGGCGGCAGGATGATATTCGAGTCCGGGCAGGGGAATCAGCACCTGGAGCGCTCAGACCCCACCCGCGGCTGGCAGTTAGTGGCGCTCTCCGTGGCCACCAGCATCGATGCCCTGGCCGTGGGCCTGGGCCTCGGGCTGCTGGAGGTCTCCATCTGGGCCGCCTGCATCGTGATCGGGATCGTGGCCACGGCTTTCACTATAATCGGCATGCAGTTCGGCAGGCTGGTCAAGCCCGGCACGGCGGCCCGTCTGGAAATCCTGGGCGGCCTGGTGCTGATCGGCATCGGGGTGAAAATCCTGCTCAGCCACACCCTGGCCGTGGGGTGAGGCGGGTGGGGCAGTCAGAAAAATGAAGCTGGAATTTTATGGTACAGAGGGGCAAAAACACCAGGCACAAAGTCAGATAGGGATATAGGTACATCGGGCCAAAGGCACCAGGCACAGGGGCACAGAGGCCCCGCCACCTCACCCCGGGCGTGGCATGCCACGCCCCTGCGGTAGAATGCAATGCCGCAGCCGTGCCCGTAGTTGGGTAGTCTCATGGCTCTAATGCGAATTACAGATATTGGGGCACTAGGCACATGGGCACCAAGGATACCCCCTACCACACCGTAGGGGCACAGCGTGCTGTGCCCGTGGCTGGGTAGCCTCGCTGCTCGCTCGCGGGCTACCAATACCGGGTTTGGCGAAAGAGGAATCCGCGTTGCGCGTCAGCCGAAGACTTGCGCCGTCTTTTGCGCAACAACGTCAGGTTTGTCAGGTTCGCAGGGATCAGTCCCGGCTCAGCACCTGGAGCAGCTCGAGCAGGTCGAAGATGTCGAGCCGGCAGTCTGCGTTGAGGTCCGCGCAGGCAGGCGGCAGGGTGCCGGGCACGGCCAGCAGGCGCAGCAGGGCCAGCAAGTCGAAAATATCCACCCTCCCGCTGCCGTCTACATCCCCGCGGCCCAGGCAGGGCGCCGGGGCCAGGCCGGTGGAGCCCGCCTGGTAGACCAGCGCCGACCCCTCCAGCCCCTCAGGCTCCAGGTCGCCGCTCAACCCTTCCAGGTCCAGGGCCACAGAGACACTGTCCGCAGGCAGAGCCAGCCGCGGCTTGAGCACCAGCCTGAGCAGGGTGTCCCTGGCTGCCAGGCCCGCCCCGGAGCAGCCCCGCACCCCGAGCTTCCCATCTTTCAGCCCAGTGGTATCGATCGAGAGGACCAGTTCCCCGCCAGCTGCAAGGGTGCCGGGCAGCCCCTGCAGGCAAAGGTATTCCGCTGGCCAGAGCACCTGGAAAGCGATTGAGCGCAGGACCTGGGCGCTGGCCGTGAAATCGGCGGCCACGCTGAAAACCAGGCTGTCCGCAGGCAGGGTGTCCCGGCTGCCCAGGCTGCAGGCCAGCACTACCGAGTCCGCAGTGATACCCAGGGCGCTGCGCACCGCACCGATCGCATTGGCCCGGCCGTAGCCCCAGTAGTTGTCCGGCAGGCTTGAGACCAGGCTGTCGCCGGTGGCGGTGGCGGTGAGGATCTCTTTCACCCGGGCATTGCTCAGGCCCGGGTCCGCCTGGAGCAGCAGCGCGCAGATGCCAGCCACGTGCGGAGTGGCGAAGCTCGTGCCCTGGCTGACCCCGTGGATGCTGTCCGGGGCCACCATCAGCAGCGGCTTGCCGCCGATGGGGCTCTCGTAGAGCGAGAGGTGCTCGTCCAGGGGCCAGGCAAACCCGCTCATGGCTGCCATGACCCAGCGCCCGGGCGCAACGACCTCAGGCTTGAGCACCTCCTTGCGGTTGGGGCCGAGGCCGCTGAAATAGGCCAGGGCGCCGGGTGTGGAGCCTCCCAGGTGGTCCCTGGCCGAGGTTACGCCCTCCTCTGCCGAGCTCCAGTCCGTGCGGGAGACATAGGCGCCCACGGTGATCATTTCCGGGCCGGCCCCCGGCTCGGTCACAGACCCCAGCTCGGTGGCGTGCGAGCCGAAGCGGGCCAGCAGCCCACGGGTGCCGTAAAGGTAGGCATCGAAAGAGCCGGTCGAGGCTGCGAGGACCATTTTCCAGGGGCCGATCCCGATTCGTATGTTCTTTTCGACAGAATCCGGCCACCAGGCCTGGCTGTCGTAGAATTCCACGGCTATCAGGCGGTCCCCGGCATCCGGGTCCGGGCCGCCGAAAGCGTTCTCCACCACCAGCACGCCCTCATCCGTGGCCAGGGCCGGCCGGCCGCCGTACCCGTCCTCGAAAGGCCCGAACCGCTCGCCGCCCGGGGAGACCAAAGTCAGGGCTGCTCCCGGATGATTCTCTGAAAGCCAAACCTCCACCCGCAGCTCGTCGTTGTGCGAGCCGACACCGTTGACCCGCAGCTCCAGCACCACGCTGTCGCCGGTTCCGGCGCCGAAATCACCCCGGGCGTGGGCCTGCCTGTTGCGCTCGTTGCCTGCGGCCACCACCAGCGCCCTTCCCGCTGGCCCGGGCCGGGCGAATTCGGCGATATACCTGTCCCACCCGGTCGAACCGTCATGAGGCCCCAGCGAGCCGCCGAAACTCATGTTCACCACGTAGGGAAGCCCCAGGATCGCGGCCAGCGAGTCGATAAACTCGAGGCCGTGCAGGATGGAGATGTCGCTGAAAACCGAGTCCCGCTGGGTCGGGCTCACCTTGACCGCAATGATATCTGCCTCGGGCGCCACCCCCCCGTAGGCCCCGAACCGCGAGATACCCGCGGTGGCCGCGGCGGTCCCGGCGCAGTGGGTCCCGTGGCTCATGTAGTCCCGGTGCGGCAGGTCGGTGCCCTCGGCCAGGGCCTGGTCGATCCGGCTGCGGGTGATCAGCACACCCTGGTAAGGCCCCCTGAACTCTTCCGACACCTCAGCCAGCTCCGCGGCCGAGAAGCTCAGGTCCAGGATAGCCTCGATGCGGGTGGAGCCGTCGCTATTTCGGAAGTCCGGGTGCCGCCAGTCGATCCCGCTGTCCAGGACCCCGATCAGCACGCCCCGGCCGGTGATCCCCAGCTTGAGGGGCACGCGCCTGGCCCGTACCGAAAGCACTCCGAAGTCATCGCAGGGCTGCAGCATCCGCCCGGCCCGGATGAAAATGACCGCAGGGCTGGCGGCGACTGCGGGCAGCAGGTCCAGCCTGATCTCCGCAGTGGCCAGCCCGCCCCGGCGGCTGAGCAGGCGGACTCCCGGCGGAAGGCCGGCCCCGCTGTCTCCGGAAAGGTGCAGGAACACCTTGCGCCGCGCCGTTTTCCGCGCCGCCGCGGAGAGGCCGGCACCAGCGGCCTGCTCCTTATGCCAGGCATCGCGCAGGGTGCGGTCCGCCTTGGGCTCCCAGCCTGTGCCGGCGCTCTGCGCCCGGGCAAGGCCCGGCACCAGGCACCCAAGCAGCATGAAGGCCCATAAGGACTTTGAGACTTTTTCGGCCAGCTCGTTCAGCGGACACTCCCGTTAAAAGTCCGTCAGCCGTCGATCCCGGACAATGTGCAGCCTGTTCAACTGGATTTCAGAGGAAGATGTAGCGTAAAAGGAAAACCGCCCCCAGCAGGTAGATCAGCCAGCTCACTTCCCTGCCCCGTCCGGCCAGCAGCTTGAGCGCGGGCAGGCTGATAAAGCCGAAAGCCAGCCCGTCCGCAATGCTGTAGCTCAGCGGGATCCCGATCACGATCAGGGCCGCCGGCACGCTGGTGTCCCATCTTTTCCAGGGCATCCCCCTCAGGCTTTTCAGCATCAGCACGCCCACCACCATCAGGGCGCCGGCGGTGATCGGGTAAAGGGTCGCCCCCCCGTCGGCCGGCACACCGCTGCCGATCATCCTGACCAGCGGGGAGAAGAAGATCGCCGCCAGGAAGCCGAGCGCGCAGACCACCGCGGTCAGGCCGGTGCGTCCGCCCTCCTGCACCCCGGCGGCGCTCTCGATATAACTGGTCACCGTGCTGGTCCCCAGGGCCGCACCCACCGTGGTGCCCACCGCATCGGCCAGCAGGGCCCTGCGCGCGCGGGGCAGGCGTCCGTCCGGCCCGGTAAGGCCGGCCTGTTCCGACACTCCGATCAAGGTGCCTATAGTGTCGAAAAGGTCCATGAAGAGGAATATCAGCACCAGGGGGAAGAGCTTCCAGGTGAAGAGGCCGTGCAGGTCGAACTTCCAGACAGTCGGGCCGATGTCCGGCGGGGCGGAGGCCAATCCCTGCCATTTTACCATCCCCAGGACCAGGGCCATGCCTGCCGCGGCCACCATGCCGGTGAGCAAGGCAGCCCGCCGCTTTTTCCACATCAGCAGCACCATTACTGCCAGCCCCACCCCCGCCACTAATTGAACATGTCCCCAGCAGGAGCCGGGGCTGTAGACCCGGGCCAGGTCCGCAAAGAACGAAAGCTCGCCGCGGGCCATGGCCTGCCAGGCGTTATCCGCGGAGAACAGCCGCTGCCAGACCTCGTGGCGGCGGGCCAGCACGCCCGCATGCTCCAGGCCGAGGACCAGGATGAAGGCACCGATGCCTGCGGCGATAGCCCGGCGCAGCTCGAGCGGCACCGCATCCAGCACCAGCTCGCGCACCCGGAAAATGCTCAGGAAGATGAACAGCACCCCGCTCAGCAGGACCATGCCCAGGGCGTTCTGCCAGGATACTCCCATGCCGAGCACGATGGTATAGGCGAAAAAGACGTTCTCCCCCATGGCCGGGGCCAGGGCCACCGGGTAATTGGCCCAGAAACCCATGATCAGCGTGCTCACCGCGGCCGAGATGCAGGTGGCCATCATCACCGCGCCGAAATCCATCCCGGCGGAGGAAAGGATCGCCGGCTGCACGATAATGATGTAAGACATGGTCATGAAGGTGGTAAGCCCGGCCACCAGCTCAGTGGAAACCCTGGTGCCGTGTGCGCGCAGCCCGAACCATCGTTCCAGCATAGCTCAATTCTCCGGTGGTAGAATTAACGAAATACCCGGGAGCCGCCTTTTCAGCCGGTGCCCGGCAGGTCCTTTCCCAACAGGCGCTGCAGCCGCTGCTGCTCGATACGCAGGTGGATCGTCTTGCGCTGAGCCATGATCGCCTTGCCGGGGGCCTCGCCTGCGGGACGTTTCAGGTACTTGCGGTAGGTGTAGTCCACGTCCGCGGAAGCCTCTTTTTTCAGGCCGCTGTAAAACACCGCCAGGTGGGCGGCATCCAGCAGGGCCTGCTCGGAAAAGTCTCCTTCCTGCCGGCAGGTCAGTACCACGTGGGCGCCCGCGGTCCCGGAGACATGCAGCCAGAGGTCCCTGCCGCGAGCCACCCGGAAAGTAAGCTCATCGTTGTCTTTCCCGCCCCTGCCTACCAGGATCTCGCTGCCGTCCGCGGAGGTAAACCTGCGGTAGGGCAGCCGCTTTCCTGCCGACTCCTTTCCGGACGGTTGCCCGGCTGCGGAAGGGCTCCCGGCCAATGCTGCGGCCGGGCCCTGCAGCTCGCTCAGGGTCGAGGCGCCGGCCAGGGCCCTGTCCAGCTCATCCAGGCGCGCCAGCCTCCTGCCGGACTCTTCCAGGCGGGCCGCGGCGAATTCCGCCCCGCTTTTGAGTTTTTTGTATTTCCTGAAATACCTCTCCAGGTTCCGGTCCGGGGCCAGCGCCGGGTCCAGGGGGATTTCCCGCAGGGTCAGGCTGTCCGGGGCGAAAAGGTCGGGCAGGCGGATTTTTTCCAGGCCGCGCCTGAGGCTGCGGAAATTGGCGCCGAGAATCTCGCCGCACTCGCGGTACCATTCGGCGCGCCCGGCCTCGTCGAGGGTCCTCTGCTGATGGGCCGCCGCCCTTTGGAGTTTCCTGCGCTCGTCGGCCACCATACGCCTGAGGCGCGACCGCTCCGCCTCGAGCCTCTGCGAGCGTGCCAGGTCCTCGCAGTGCAGGGCCGCGGCGGCATTGTAGTCCGGCGCAGAGAGGTCTTCCACCAGCTTCAGCAGGGGGTCTTCCGCATCCTCCCTCAAAGGCCGCTCCACAGGCCGCGGGGGATGGTAGACTGAACCCGGGCGGTTCTTCCTGCCCCGGGCCGCGGCCGCGTGCATCACGTAGAGGACCTTGTCCGCGGAGTCGAGCAGAAAGCAGTTACCGGCGACCGGGAAAAGCTCGAGCACAAAGTTGTACACCGTGTCCGGGCCGCCTGCGGCCGGGGAGAAAACCAGCCTGACAATTCTCTCGTGCTTTTCCTGGTTGATTGCCGTCAGGCAAAGCCCGCTGAGCGCGCTGCGCAGCTTGAGGTGGAAATCATCCGCTCCCTCCCAGCCCGGCGAGACCCTTTCGGCGCCGAGGTAGAGGCAGCCCAGCCCTGGCCCGGTGCGCACCGTGAGCCACTGGCCGGCCCCGCCGGCATAGATGCTCACCTGCAGGCAGAACCTCTCGGGCCGGTAAATCTTGCGCACGAAACCCCCGAGTATCCGGGGGGTGATTTCCTCGAGCAGGCGGGTAAGCTGGAAGTGGTTCATCGGCAGCCAAGGTAAAGTTAGGGTATTATCTTCTTCAGCGGGCGGGACAGACGGGTTCGATTTCGACCATGACAAGATCCTCGCGGTTCCACCTGCCCTGGACCAGCGACATCCCGGCAGCATCCGCCGCAGTGCTCAGGCCCTCGAAAGTGCGTCCCTTCCACTCGCCGTGGGTGATCTCCCCCACCAGGTTCGGCCCGAGCACCGGGGCGCCTATAGCCCTGGCCGCCTGCTGGACTGTCTTTACCAACTGGAAGCCGTGCTCCGGCCAGCCTTCCCGCTGGTAGGCCCAGCCGTAAGGAATGTATACCAGGCCGGGCCGCTGCAGGGCCATGGCTTCGAGGAGCTCCGGCTCGAAACTGTCCGCGCAGATCAGGATACCCACCCTGCCCAGCGGCGTGTCCACCGCCTTGATATCGGCGGCCCTGCCCGGGGTATACGGCGGGTCCATCAGCCAGGACAACAGGTTTATCTTGCGGTGTTTCAGCACGATTTCCCCCTGCGGGTCGATCAATACCGCAGTGTCGTAGAGCTTGTCGCCCTGCTTCTCGCACAGGCCGATGCCGAGCCAGATTGCATGCCGCTTTGCCAGCTCCGACAGCCTGCGGGAGAAAGGCCCGGGTACCGGCCCGGCCAGGCTGTAGGCCTCCGGATTGACCCAGCCCAGGTCCACGGTCTCGGGGAAAAGTACCATTACGGCCCCCTGCGACACGGCCCGGGCGGTCATCTGCTCGATCCTGGCGAAATTGCCCTCCAGGTCCGAATCCACGCACCTGACCTGGGCCAGGGCTATCTTGAGCTTATCCATGGAGTACACCCTTGCGCTGAAAAAAAACCCGGAGAATGCCGACAGCAACCCGAGAGCGAAAATAGATTTCACCTTCACCGGCAGACGGATCATTACTCGAACCTCCCTGATAGAGGGTCTATTTTGCTGAAAACCGCACGCCGGCCCCGGGCCGGGTCCGCCTGGCCTTGTACGCGGTAACCAGCATGCGGCTCGACATGAACCCCAGGTCCTCTTCCTTGCAGATCCTTTTCAGCCCGCGGTAGACCCTGACCGGGCCGAACCCTGCAGAGGCGGCCAGGGCGCGGATCGACCGGGCGCTGTAGAGCTTCTCGAAATATCTCGACTCC
>JAFGTO010000061.1 GCA_016934095.1 Candidatus Glassiibacteriota bacterium | reverse complement strand
TGGTTAGAGCAGTGGAATCATAATCCACGTGTCGGGGGTTCGAATCCCTCCTCCGCTACCAGTACGAGCGCCGTATTCTCTTGAAAATCAAGGGGATGCGGCGCTTTTGATTATTTGCCCGGCGGGCGCATTCCCCGCAGCCCGGCTCCCGGGAGTCCTCGATTGCCGAACCGGGAGGTATCCGGTGCGCTGCCGGAAGCAAAAGTCCTTGTGGAGCGATAGAGAAAAGAATATAATCAAGCCGGGCCACAAGGCCCTCAGCCTGGAAAAACATGAGTAAATGATTCCAAAATTGAAAGGCAGAAACAATGGTAAAAAAGACAGGTTTCGATAACGAAAAGTATATCAGGGAACAGACCGTGGCCATCCTCGAGCGGGTCGAGAACTCGAGTAAGCTGTACCTCGAGTTCGGCGGGAAAATTTTATTCGATTACCACGCCGCCAGAGTTCTGCCGGGTTTCCATCCCAACGTCAAGATGAGGCTCCTGCAGCAGCTTAAAGACAAGGCCGAGCTTGTCCTTTGCATCTATGCCGGTGATATCGCCAAACGGAAAGTCCGGGCGGACCTGGGCATCCCTTATGATTCCGATGCCTTGAAAACGATCGATGACCTGAATGAGTGGGGCATAGGAGTATCGGCTGTGGTGGTGACCCGTTTCGACAACCAGCCGTCCGCCATAGCATTCAAGAATAAATTGGAAAGAAGAAACATAAAGGTCTATACACACAAGCTGACCAAAGGGTACCCTACGGATGTGGACACGGTGGTCAGTGAAGAGGGATATGGAGCGAACGACTATATTGAATTAACAAAACCCATCGTTATCGTAACCGGCCCGGGCCCGGGAAGCGGCAAACTGGCGACCTGCCTTTCTCAACTATATCATGAGTACAGGCGCGGGATAAAAGCCAAGTATGCGAAGTTCGAGACCTTTCCCATCTGGAACCTGCCGATCAAGCATCCGGTCAATGTAGCCTATGAGGCTGCGACCGCCGAGCTGAGGGACGTCAACCTGATAGATAATTTTCACCTGGAGGCATATAACCGGACGGCGGTCAACTACAACCGCGATATCGAGGCTTTCCCGCTGCTCAAGAGGATAATGGAAAAGATAACCAAGGACTCTTCATTTTATAAATCGCCCACGGACATGGGGGTGAACCAGGCGGGTTTCAGCATCACGGATGACCGGGTCGTGAGGGAAGCTGCGGTCCAGGAGGTAATCAGGAGGTATTTCCGCTACGCCTGTGAATATGCGATGGGACTGGTGGACAAAGAGGCGGTTCAGCGGATAGAGCTGCTGATGGAGGAGCTTAACGTCAAGATTTACGACAGGAAAGTGGTAATGCCTGCAAGACAAGCCGCTCTGGATACACAGAAAAAAGGCAAGGGGAACAAGGGGATTTTCTGCGGTGCAGCCATAGAGCTGCGGGATGGTGCTGTGGTTACCGGGGGAAATTCCCTGCTGATGCATGCGGCCTCGAGCCTGATTCTGAACGCCGTGAAGCACCTGGCTAAGATTCCTCAGGACATGGACTTGTTGCCCCAGAGCATCATAGAGTCGCTGAACCGGTTCAAGCAGGACATTCTGAAAGGGAAGATGGCGAGTCTGGACCTCGGCGAGACCCTGATCGCTCTCAGCATCAGTGCGGCAACCAACCCTGCGGCCCAGATAGCCGTGGAGAAACTGAAAGAGCTGGCAGGATGCGAGGTCCACATGACCCATATCCCGACACCCGGCGATTCGGCGGGCTTAAGGAAAATAGGGGTAAATATGACCAGCGACCCTGATTTCTACACCAGCGACCTTTTCATGAGCTGACATCCGAGCAAGCCCGGCGGCGGACCCCGGGGAGACAGTACCTAAAAATGACCTCAGGTGTGGTTTGCCTGGCCAATCCTCAGCTTCATTGAGGCAAGCGGATATATTTTCCTCAGTTACAGTAAAACAGAAAAGGCAATTACCATTCCGGTTATAGCTTCAGCAGGATGAATAAAAAAGGGGCGACCTGGCGATCACCCCTGAACATTCAACAAGTATCCTGTTGATAATCAGTTTCCCGTTGAGGGGAGCATATCTATTTCGCGCAACCAAGTCGCAAACAGCTCCGGCCAGGAAGCAAAAGTATCGCCGGGCAATCCGAGGCCGAAGCCATGCCAGCCCCTGGTGTAAATGTGGATCTCCGCTTTCACGTCGGCCTTACGCAGGGCCTGAAACAACAGAACATCCTTTGCCGGTGGAGTGGTTTCATCCTCACCCCCGCAGACAAGGAACATCGGTGGCGTATCCGCTGTGATACTCGAGTAAATATCATCAGGAATGCCAGGATACACCAGCCCGGCGAAATCGGGTCGGCTGCTGACACGCAGGACAGGGTCATCCGAATCGGCCTGGGCTGTGTCATAGGCCGTCGAAATCGTAACCGCCATGCGTCCTCCGGCAGAGAAGCCCATTACTCCGATTTTATTCGGATCGATCCCCCATTCGCTGGCCCGCTGACGGACAATCTGGACTGTACGACGGCCATCCGACATTATCGCGCTCATGGCCTCGGTGTATGCTTGACCGGAATGGTTATCGATTTCCTCGGGCCTGGTGCGGTATTTTACCACCACACCTGTAACACCCACTGAATTGAGGAACCTGGCAACATCTTTTCCTTCCTTGTCTATCGCCAGGTGGCTGAAACCGCCACCTGGGAAAATCAGTACAGCCGGAGCCGGGGTCTCACTTTCCGGTGCCTTGAAGACCTGGAAAGTCGGATGGCTCACGTTGAAAACCGCGCGATTGAAACCGAACTCGTTCCTGTTTCTTTCACGATTTTCAGTACTTTCAGGCTGGGTGTGCACGATGGCGTTGTCCGGTAGTCCATCCGGCCAGATCGGTATCTCGGAGGGCTCTGCGGCCACCAGCGCGGCACCGAAGGCGAAGAGGCAGATAGCGGTGCAGAGCAGAATAATCTCTAATGTTCCGCGTATATGCATAGCACGGCCTCCCTGAAAAGTTAACAACAGGTCTAGACTGACTCAAAACGGCCTGACTCAATAAAACCGTGTTTTTAGGAATACTATGGATGATGGCCCCTGGGGACGATTTGCCGCTTTCTGTTATTCGGCCCTATCGTACATCGTCAGAGTATGTTGGACATATAGTATTTAAAATTAAAAGACTCTTCTTAGTAAATGCAACTAATTCTTCAGTTCTCCTCTCCCGAGGTTAAAAGCCTTACTCGCTTCCAGAGTTACATGTTTGATCATTTTGT
>JAFGTO010000449.1 GCA_016934095.1 Candidatus Glassiibacteriota bacterium | reverse complement strand
CGGGGCACGGGCTGATCAGGCGCGCCGGGGGCCTGCAGAAATTCATGGGCTGGCACCATCCCGTGCTGACCGACAGCGGAGGCTACCAGGTGTTCAGCCTGCTGGACCTGAACCGGATCAAGGAGGAGGGGGTTACTTTCCAGAGCCACCTCGACGGGTCGTACCACGAGTTCACCCCGGAGCGCGTGGTCGAGGTGCAGGCGGCCTTGGGCGCGGACATCATCATGGCCTTCGATGAATGCGTGCCCTACCCGGCGGAAGAGGACTACGTGCGCCTGGCCACGGAGCGCACCCTGCGCTGGGCCGAGAGGTGCCGGGCACGGTGGAGCGGCCTGAGCGCGGAAGAAACGCACGGCTGGCCCCAGGCCCTTTTCGGTATAGTCCAGGGGGGGATGTACCCTCACCTGCGCGGCCTCTCGGCCCGCCGTACCGTGGAGCTGGATTTCCCAGGCTATGCTGTCGGGGGCCTGAGCGTGGGCGAGCCGAAAGCGGTGATGTACGGGATGCTCGAGTGCGCGCTGGAGCACCTGCCGGAGGACCGGCCGCGCTACCTGATGGGCGTGGGCCACCCCGAGGACATGGTGGAGGCGGTGCGCCGGGGGGTGGACATGTTCGACTGCGTGGTGCCCACCCGCTACGGCAGGAACGGGACCGCCTTCACCGGCAGGGGAAGGGTGGTGGTGAAAAACGCCCCTTACGCCGAGGACTTCCGGCCGCTGGATGAGGAGTGCGGCTGCTATGTCTGCCGGAACTTCAGCCGCGCCTACATCCGCCATCTCATCCAGAGCGGCGAGATGCTGGGGCTTCGCCTGACCAGCGAGCACAACGTGCATTTCATGGTAAACCTGGTCAGGGACATGCGGCGGGCCGTGATCGAGGGCCGGTTCGAGGCCTGGGCCGCAGAGTTCTACGGCAGATACCGGCTGCACGAACCCGGTCCGGGCTAAAAAAAGCCCCGGCAGTTGAAATTATCGCTGGGATGTACTATTTTTAGTTGTTCCCGTTTGCTGTCCGGCAACGTTTTCACCTGTCCGGGAACGGCCGGGACTCTTGTAATCGCTAGATCCTCGAGACTGCCGGAGAATACCGGCGAACCACGCAAAAAAGGAGTTAAAAGTGAACTTCGGTCTGACTTTGCTGATGATGGGGCAATCCGGTGCCGAGGGCGGCCAGGGCGGCGGCTCGATGTTTTTCCTGATGATCATCGCCACTTTCGGCATCCTCTACTTCCTGATAATGCGGCCCCAGCAGAAAGAGCAGCAGCGACTCAAGCAAATGCTGTCGAATCTCAGCAGGGGAGATGACGTGGTTACCGCCGGGGGGATCTATGGCAAGATTATCGACCTGGACGAGCACACGGTGGATCTGAAAGTGGCCGAGGGGACCAAGATCAAGGTCGAGCGCGCCAGGATCAGCCGGGTGATCGCCAGGGGGGAAAAAGGAGACTGAATCATGGCGGTTTTGCCTCTGAACTACATGGGTGATAAGGTACTGCGGAAAAAGGCGAAGGAGGTCAAGGAGGTCGACAAAGAACTGGAGACTCTGATCGGGGACATGATTGAGACTATGTACGATAAGCAGGGTGTGGGCCTGGCCGCCAACCAGGTGGGTGTCGCCAGGCGGCTGATCGTTTTCGACAATGTCGGGCTGCCTTACGGTACCGAGCCGATGGTGCTGGTGAACCCCAGCATTATCGAGGCGGAGGGTAAGTGCCAGGGCGAGGAGGGCTGCCTGTCCATACCCGAGCTGGTGGAGGTGGTCGAGCGGGCCGAGCGGATAAAAGTCGCGGGCCTCGACCGCCAGGGACAGCCGGTGGAGCTGGAGGCGGAGGGGCTGGCCGCGCGGATCATCCAGCACGAGATAGACCACCTGGACGGTGTGCTTTTTGTCGACCGGGTAAGCCCATTGAAACGGAACATCCTGGTCTCAAAATGGAACAAGATCCGCAAGGAGCTTGTGGGATAGACGGCAAGACAAGATGAGGGTGCTTTTCTGGGGCAGTCCGGAATTCGCGGTTGTACCGCTGGAGGCGCTGTTTTCTTCCGCACACCGGGTGGTGGGCGTGGTCTGCCAGCCTGACCGGCCCGGCGGGCGGGGCCGCAGGCTGCGGCCTCCCGCGGTGAAAACGGCGGCCGGGCCGCGGGGTGTGGTTGTGCTGCAGCCCGAGCTGCCCAGGGGCCGGGAATTCCTGGCCCGGATAGAGTCCCTCGAGGCGGATATATCGGTAGTAGCGGCCTACGGGCATATCCTGCGCCCGGAGGTCCTGGAAGTCCCTCCCCACGGATCGATCAACCTGCATGCCTCTCTCCTGCCCGCCTACCGCGGGGCGGCCCCGGTCCAGCGGGCTGTCCTGGCCGGAGAAACGACCACCGGAATCACCGTAATCCGGATGGATGAGGGAATGGACACGGGCGACATGCTGGCCCGGCGCGAGCTGACGGTCCTGCCGGGGGAATCCGCCGGCGAGCTCTCCGTGCGGCTGAGCTCACTGGCCGCCGAGCTGATGCTCGAGGTGCTCGAAGCGGTTGAAAACAATACCCTCGAGCCGGTGCCTCAGCCGGCGGAGGGAGTGAGCTACGCCCCGAAGGTCAAACACGGGGAAGCCCGCCTGGACTGGAGCCGGCCTGCAGGGGAAGTGGCCTGCCGGATCCGGGCTTTCGACCCGGCGCCGGGGGCTTTCTGTTTTTACCGGGGGGCGATGCTGAAGCTGTTTCATCCCCTGCCCGGGGAAGAAACCGCGCTCAGGCCCGGCGAGGTGGCCGCAGCCGGGGAACAGGGTGTCGCGGTCTGCTGCGGGGATGGGCGCGCGGTCCTGGTGCGCCAGCTCCAGGCGCCGGGCAAGAGAAGGATGACTGCGGCCGAGTTCCTGCGGGGGGCCCGCCTGGCCGCGGGAGAGATCCTGGAATGAGCGGCAGGCACAGCACGTGGACCAGGCAATGAAAAAAAGCGCAGCCGTTTTTTTGGATTTCCGCCTTCACGCGGTAACCGACAGCAGGGCCCTGGCCTCCGGCGATTTCTACCGGCGGGCAGGGCTTTTGTGTTCCGCCGGCCCGGCTGCCATACACCTGAGGGCGCACGGGCTCACCGGAGGCGAGTTTTTCCGGTACGCCCGGGAGCTGCGCTCGCTGACCGGCCAGGCCGGGGTGCCCTTGATAGTCAACGACCGCCTGGACGTGGCCCTGGCCGTGCAGGCCGATGCTGTCCACCTGGGTCTGCGCTCCATTCCCCTGGCTCGTGCGGCGGCGCTCTGCCGCAGGCGCGGCCTGCTCTGCGGATTTTCCTGCCACAGCCCGGAAGAGGCCGCCCGGGCCGTGAGGGACGGAGCTGACTACCTCTATTTCGGCACGGTTTTCCCCTCGGCGGGCAAGCCCTCGGTCGAGCCGGCGGGGACTGCACCGCTCGGAGAGATCGCCCGCTCGACGGGCCGCCCGCTTTTCGCCATCGGCGGGGTAACCCCGGAGAACGCCCCCCTGGTGGCCCGGGCCGGGGCTTTTGGCTGCGCTGCGGTCAGCGGGCTGTGGCACTGCCAGGACCCGGCTGCTGCGGCCAGCCAGTACCTGGCTGCGTTCCGGGACTGATTTCCCCGGGCCCCCTCCCACCTTCCCAAACTTTTTGTCCTGTTTATAAAGTGCTTTTTTCGGGAATAGAGCTTATCCACCAAATCGAGATAGAAAGTTTTGGAAAGAGAAATGGGGGCTTTGGGGGAAAGGAGAAAACCTTTTCCAAAAGGTTTTCTCCTTTCCCTCAAAAATATATGTCTGTCGTACAATTGGTATCACAGGGTCCGGAAGCCTGACTGCGCAACAGGGAGGGCAGGCGATGCTGACCGTTACGGTTAACGGCGAGAAAAGACAGCTCGTCGAAGGCTCCACAGTGGCGGACCTGCTGGCCGACATCGGGATCAGGGGCCGCAGGTTGGCGGTGGAGCGCAACCGCGAGACAGTCTCCAGAGACTCCTACCGGAGCACCCCGGTCCGGGATGGCGATGTCTACGAGGTTGTCGTGTTAATCGGGGGAGGTTCCTGACTAGTACTCCCGGCCCGGCAGCCCGGACACCGGCCTGATCGGTCGGGCCGGGGGATGAATAACATAACCTGTATATAATAAAGCGGAAGGGACACCCCGCAGGGTGTCCCTTCCGCTGTTTTCAACCCGTCAAGGCTTATCAAAACTTGCGGGCGGGCTGCAGGAAACGGCTCACCTCTCCAGGGCCGGGACCCTGATGTCCGCGCGCCGCTCCCGCAGGAAGCGGTGGCGCATGTTCCCCAGCCATTCGTTGATGAACTGCCTGTTGAGGTCGATGTCTGCAAAGGCGAGCGACGGCCTGTCCCTGGCCTCCGCGATAATCTCTCCGTTGGGGTCGTAGATCGCGCTGGGCACATCGCTGTAGGCGCAGCTTACCAGGTAGACCTGGTTCTCGATGGCCCGGGCTTTCATCAGCACCGGGTTGCCGCCCCAGATCGGCAGGAAGATCACCTCCGCGCCCTGCACGGCCAGCGCCTGCGCCGGGCCGGAATACTGCACATCCCAGCAGATCATCATCCCTATCCGCCCGAAATCGGTGTCGAACACCGGCAGCGAGTTGCCGGGGGTTACCCCGGCCTCAACCTCCTCGCGGGGGAGCTGCACCTTGCGGTACTTGCCGGCCACCCGGCCCTGCCTGTCGATCAGCACCGCGCTGTTGTAGATCGCCTGGTTGTCCAGCTCGCCCAAGGAGGCCACGATATACATGCCGTGCTTCTTTGCCAGCTCGCTCAGCATTGCGGTGGTAGGGCCGGGCACCGGCTCGGCGATATCCGGGTACTCGCTGCCGCTCACTCCCACCAGGTTGAGGCCTTCCCCCAGGCAGATGATGTCGCAGCCCTGGTTTCCTGCCTTGTCCACCAGCCGGCAGAACTCCGCCACGCCCTCGAGCGGTGTGGCTTTGTTTCTGGGATAGCAGTTGACAGTAGCCACGCGGACCATCCTGGGCGGAGGCTCCGCAACCCGGCTCAGGCTGACTGCATCCCACCAGACTGTTCCCTGGGGGCAGTAGCTGAGGAAAAGCTCGATATTTACCGAGGCCGCCTTGTCCGGCGCCCGGAAAGTGCCCGAGACTGTCTGCCAGAAGCCGGTGGTCCGGTCTTCGGGCACGTACTCCGGCTGGCCGGCCCTGCCGCCGTCCTGCCTGCGCCAGTCCAGCCTGGCGATGACCTGCTGACGGGGGTAGGGGACACTCAGGGTATGGAAGGAGGCCTCGAAATGGTAATGGTTCCCCGGAACGATGTTCACGACAGGCTTGAGCCAGCAGCCGTGGGCGGAGCTGTTGGACGAGCCGGAAATCGCCAGGCTGCCGGGTCCGCCCAGGCTGGGCAGCTCGGCGGCGAAAAAGGCGGGCCGGGTCTGCTGACGTTGGCTCCAGAGCTGCCATCCCTCCACTGAGCCGCCCTCTTGCGGCACAAAAGAATCGGCCTGGAAAAGGACTTCGGCCCTGGGGCCGGAAGCCCGCAGAGCTCCGGAAAACCCCGCAAGCAGCAACAGCGCGGCAAGGGCCGGCACCGGGACCAGGTACCTGAGGACCGGTCCGGGAAGGCTGCTGGGCGGGAGTATTTTTGTGAAATCTGGCTTGATGATCATTATGCAGGCTCCTGAAAAGTTTGTCCGGATTATTGAAGACTCCCTGCGGATAGCCGTGGTGGAATGGTCGTGAAAGGATTGCGGGCCGTTGGTCTGCTCCCGGACCATCAAAGTATAAAAACCCGGGTCGGTAAGGCTCTTCAACGGGCAGGGAGAGTATATGGCCGGTCCGGTTAATTGTCAAGCGGCTATGACAAAGCCTGTAGAAAATAAAAGATGTTGATTTTTCATTTGACGAGGTATAGATTTTACCTGTGCAGGTCGCCGGATAAACTGTTTGCGGCCGGGGATCGAGCTTCTTTGAGTTTTTTGTCGCCAGGCCAAGGCCAGGGTGCCGAAAAACCGATATTACTATCTTACTGACCGCAGTTATATTTAACGTCTGTGAGAATTGAAGTTTCCAGGTTTTTCTATTAGTTTTAATAGTTAAACTTATCCGGGCGGCTTAGCTTAAAAAACTTGCCCAGTACTAATTGAAAACACTTCTTGATTATTCATCTTCGCTCGCTGGCCCTCAGGGGCCAAGCCGCGGGGAATGCGTTCGGCATTCAATTCAAAACGGTTAGGAGTCCAGGAAGCTGCACTATGTGTCAGGTTACCAGGCAGACCAAGGATATCGTAGCAGGGCAACTGGAGCTTTTACGGGATGATTTTCGCCGTCTTACGGAAGCGGAGCTTTTCCGGATGTATTTACATTACATGGTGGATCGCTGTCCGGAGCGCTTCAATCAGGTAGTTGAAAAAGAGCTCGTTTCCTGATAAAATCGCCGGAAAAAAGCTTCAGGATTAAGATGTAACTATGCGAACAGGGGGCGGGTTTATTATTTGGGAAACGCGGGATCATTATCCTGAATTTTTACAGTAACGCCCGGGTTGAAATAAAACCCGGCAAAGGTCGATACGATGGCGATGGCAGACAACTATTTCCCGGTGCCTTTGAAGCGGATTGTGGTAGACACCGTGCCGAATTTCGACCTGTTTATCAAGCAGAAAGAGCGCTACGTTCTCTACCGGAAGGCCAACTATACCTTTACCAAGGAAAATCTCCGCAACCTGATTGATAACAGGATCGAGGACCTGTTCGTGCAGAAGCGGGATCTCAAGCTTTACGAACAGTACCGTCTGCAGGTCCGGGAAGAAACCGAGGAAGAGTTCAAGGCAAAGGGCTTCGAGGGTATATTTTGCGACCCGGAGGAAGTCAACCGCTACCATGCAATCTTAGGCAATTACCACTCCGTCGACAACCGGCTTTTCGTTGAAGGTGCAGAGATAGATTTTCCGGTTTACGCGCATGTAGAGAACGACGTGGCTCTTTTCCCGGAAATTGAGAGTAAAAAGGAAGGGCCCTGGGAGCTTACTCCCTCTATCTGTTCTTTTAAAAAAGAAATAATGATCCGGAAAACCGATATGCCGAAATACAGGGCGTTTGTCGAAAAGATGATGGCATCGCCCTCGGGCGCCGACCAGCCGGCTCTGATGCGCAAGGCCACAGCTTTGCGGGAGATGAGCAAGATAGTTGTGCAGGATGTGCTGGATGACCCCCGGAGCGGCGAGAAAATGAAGAAAGTAGGCGATTCAGTCAACAACATGGTGGACTTTATTCTCGAGAACGAAACCTCATATTTTTCCCTGATGACAATCAGCGCCCATGATTTTTACACCTATACCCACTCCCTGAATGTCTGCACCTTCTCCCTGGGACTTGGCTCCGCGATCGGGTTACCCAAAACCCCGGACCTGGAGATGCTGGGTCTGGGCACCATGCTCCACGACATCGGCAAGAGCCAGGTGGACTCGAAGCTGATCAATAAGCCGGGGCGGCTTACCGATGAAGAGTTCATGGCGATGAAAAACCATGTAACCCTCGGCGTGAACCTGCTGAAAGAGCACCACAACCTGCCAGCTCAGGTCATGGAGCCGGTGGCCCAGCACCATGAGAAACTCACCGGCAGCGGCTATCCCAACGGTATCAAGGGCGACCAGCTCACCCTGTTCGGCCGGATCTCATCCATTGTGGACATCTACGATGCGCTGACCACGGTGCGCTCCTACAAGAAAGCTTTCACCCCGTTCGAGGCCCTGAGCATCCTTGCCAAAAACGAGGATGATTACGACCACCAGCTCTTGAGGGAGGTGGTGCTGATGCTGGGCAGGCAGGTGAAGTCCGCAGGCAAGGCCTGAGCCGCAGGGCTTCTCTGCAGGAGCTCCGGCTCGGGAAGACCGGCATATCTCCCGGGGGTTTCCCCTGGAACCCGCCGGCTGGTCTGTCTTACCGGAGTTTATCCCTCCCCTTACCGATCCACACTGCAGATAAAAACCAGGGACCTTTCCCGCGACAGGCAGCCGGCAGCCGCCCAGGACCGCACTGCTGCATTCTTCAGAAACTGTCCTCGATCACTACCTCTTCCATCGGCAACTGGCCGGAGCGGGGCCAGGCTTCCTTGACGCCTTTGCCCACGGCGACAAACATGGCGACGACGTGGTCTTCCGGCAGGCCGATCAGCTTGCCTACCGCATCGAAATCGAAACCATCCATCGGGCAGGAATCGTAACCCATGGCCTTGGCCGCCAGCATCAGGGTCTGGGCTGCGATCCCGCAGGAGCGCATGGCTTCGTCCCGCTGGACCTGCTCCCTTCCCCGGTAATACTGGTCGATAGCCGGAAGAATGAAGTCCTGGACCGGCTTGGGCGCATTCCTCCAGTAGCGCCCGGGCTGCTTTTCCCATGCTTTCAGGTCCGCGCAGAGAATTAACAGCACGGATGCGTCCGTTACCTGCGCCTGGTCCCAGGCGGCCGCGCGGATTTTCTTTCTCAGCTCCGGGTCGCGGACAACGACAAAGCGCACGTTCTGGATGTTGAATGCAGTAGGCGCCAGCAGGGCTGTCGACAACAACTTCTTTAGCTCGACTTCGCTCATCCGGTGTTCGGGGTCGTATTGCTTGACCGCGCGCCTTGCCTCGATTGCGCTGAAAGTATCCAAGGTGTCCTCCTTGAAGAGTGTAACGGTAAACTTTTTACATCGGAACCGGTGCCGCTTCCAATATTGAACATTAAGGTTTTTCAGCGTCATAATCAAGATCGGCCGAATCGACCGGACGTGCGTATCCCTCGCGTTTGACCTCTGAGGCGGAAGCGAGCGAAGAAAAATAATCGACAAATACCTTTTCCTCCTTGAAAGGCGGCCCGACTTGGTGTTAAGATATACCGATGAGCTTGTTTTACAGTCAAGGCACGGGGTCTCTTAATGTCAGGACGTAAGCCGACATACCGGGAGCTGAAACAAAGGGTGGAGGAGCTGGAGGGCATCATCGAAGGCAGGCTTCCGGGACAGGAGCTCAGACAGTCGCGGGAAATGCTGGAAATGGTGCTGGAAAACTTCCCTCAGCGGATTTTTTACAAGGACCTCAGCGGTGTTTATCGCTGGTGCAACAAGCTGTTTGCCAGGGATGCCGGGGTCGAGGACCCGGAGAAGATAATCGGTAAAACAGACCATGAGCTGGCCTGGACCAAAGATGAGGCCGACTTTTTGACCGAGACCGACCGGCGAATCATGGAGACCGATACTCCCGAATACCGGAACCTCGAGCCCCGCCAGCGCAAGGACGGCGAGCCAGCCTGGTTCGAGATCAACAGGATACCCCTGCATAACTTGCAGGGCGAAGTGGTGGGCGTTCTCGGTACTTACCAGGATGTCACCGAGCGGGAGCAGATGGAGCTGGCCTTGTGGGAGTCGGAACAGAGGCTCGAATCCATTCTGAGTACGGTTCCGGATATAATTTACCGGCTGGATGCCAAGGGGAAAGTGGTTTTTATCAGCGATGCAGTGAGGAAGTTTGGATATACCGCGGAGGAGCTGGTGGGCAAAAGCCTGCTGGATATCATTCACCCCGATGACAAGGAAAAAGCGGTTTTCAGGATCAATGAAAGAAGAACGGGTATAAGAAGTGCGCAGTCCCTTGAGGTCCGGCTTCTGACCAAGGAGCAAGATTCGGTGCCTTTCCAGCTTAGTTTCAGGAATGTCGACCAGGAGCCGGTAATGCTCATCTCGGCGGAAGGCATTTACGATTCGGACAAACCGGAACGGAAACGTTTTCTGGGTACCCAGGGGATTGCCCGGGATATCACCGAGCGCATCCAGGCCGAGGAGGAGAAGGAGCACCGCAACCAGCAGCTGCTCCAGGCGGACAAGATGATATCGCTGGGAGTACTGGTGGCCGGAGTAGCCCATGAGATCAACAACCCAAACAACTTTATCATGATGAACGCTCCGATCCTCCAGCGTGCCTGGGAAAATATCGGGCCTGTCCTCGAGGAATACTACCGCGAGAACGGCGATTTCATCGTGGCGGGGGTCGCCTACTCGGCCATGCGCGACCGCATCCCGGAGCTTTTTAACGGGATCAGCGAAGGCGCCGGGCGGATTAAGAATATCGTCCAGAACCTCAAGGATTACGCCCGACAGGAAAGCCGTGGCCTGACAGAGGATGTCGATGTCAACGCCGTACTGAAATCGGCCCTGACCCTGCTTTCCAACCTGCTCAGGAAATCGACCGGGTCTCTCAGCGTGAAATATGCGGACAGGCTGCCGAGGGTCAGGGGCAATTTCCAGCGTATCGAGCAGGTGCTGATGAATGTCATCCAGAATGCCTGCCAGGCACTGCCCGACCCGGGCCGGAGTATTGCCATCAGAACCCGTTACGATCCGGAAAACCGCAGAGTGATCGTCAATGTCAGGGATGAAGGTGTGGGTATCCCTAAAAAAGACTTGAAGCGCATCCTCGATCCTTTTTATACGACCAAGCGCGACTCGGGCGGTACCGGGCTCGGCCTGTCGGTCTCCGCCGGTATCATGGAGGACCACGGCGGCAAGCTGGAGTTCAGCTCCAGTCCGGGAAAAGGCACGGTCGTTTCGGTCATACTTCCGGCGGCCCCGCAGGCGGCCGGGAGTTGAATTGGCTAGCGAGTGCATTCCCCGCAGCTTGCTGCGTGGAGTCTTCAATTGCTCCGCGAGCGCATTCCCCGCGGCCTGCCGCACCGGTCAGCGGGCGAAGATAAATAATCAGAATACCTTGACAACTGAAAATCCACAATCCGGGCGAGGTTTCGCCGGGCCGGGCGTTCATCGTATAACCCCTGCGGCATCCGGCGCTGTCTCAGTCCAGGGAGCTGTCCCCTATGGAAAAAGGCAAGAACCCTGCACGGCCCATCCTGCTGGTGGAGGATGAGCCGCATACGCTCCAGAGCTTCGAAGTTGTGCTGCGCTCGGCCGGGATCGACAACATCATCCAGTGCCAGGACAGCAGGGAAGTCCTTTCGATCCTGGAAGACAGGCAGATTGAAGTGGTCTGTCTCGACCTGATCATGCCTCACGTGTCAGGCCAGGAATTACTCGGGGCAATAACGGAGGAATACCCCGACATCCCGGTGATTATGGTGACCGGTGTGAACGAAGTGGAGACAGTGGTGCAGTGTATGAAGCAGGGAGCCTTCGATTACATCCTCAAGCCTATCGAGACCGACCGCCTGATCTCGAGTGTCCTGCGCGCCATGGAGATACGGGAATTGAAGCGGGAGAACTCGAAACTGAAGCGGCGCTTCCTGGACGATACCCTGGAGCATCCCGAGGCTTTTACGGGTATTATCACCCGGAACAAGAAAATGCGCTCCGTCTTCCATTACTGCGAGGCCATCTCGGAGGGAAACTTCCCGGCCCTGATTACCGGGGAAACCGGGGTCGGCAAGGAGCTTATCGCCGGGGTGCTGCATAAGCTCAGCGGCCGGCGCGGAGAATTCGTGGCGGTAAATATAGCGGGGCTGGACGACAATGTTTTCTCGGATACGCTGTTCGGCCACACCAGGGGCGCTTTCACCGGAGCGGACCGGCCCAGGAAAGGCCTGGTCGAGACAGCGGCCGGGGGGACCCTGTTCCTGGATGAGATCGGCGATTTGAGCCAGGCTTCCCAGGTTAAGCTCCTGCGCCTGCTCGATCAGAGAGAATTCTATCCTGTGGGCTCCGATATGGCGAAACCCGCCGCCGCCCGTATCCTATTTGCCACCTTCCGCCCCCTGGACGAGCTGGAAAAGAGCGGACAGATCCGCAAGGACCTGTATTACCGCCTGCGCAGCCACCACATTCACCTTCCGCCTCTCAGGGAAAGGCTGGAAGATATCCCCCTGCTGCTGGAACACTTTCTCGAGCTGGCCGCCGCTGAATTCGATAAGAACAAGCCTGCCTATCACGAGGAGCTGATAACGCTGCTGCAGAGTTACCATTTCTCTGGGAATATCAGAGAGCTCAAGGCAATGGTCATGGATGCGGTAAGCAGCTACAAGGGGAGAATGCTTTCCATGAATGTATTCAAAGAGCGAATATTCGGCGACGGTAAAAAGGTGGAAAGCGCGGCACGGCAATTCCCGCAGGCAGGTGAGTACTGGGTTTCCTGCCTCGAGCATCTTCCTACCCTGAAAGAAGCCACCACCAGCCTTGTCGGCGAGGCCATGAGACGGGCAGACAACAACCAGCGGATCGCGGCCATGATGCTGGGAATATCCCCCCAGGCGCTGAACCAGCGGCTGAAGCGGCACGAGCGCTGAGTTGCGCCGACGGCGAACTGTATCAATTTCTCTTTATTCTTCAAGATAAGTTGATTCCCGGCCTATTTTCTTGCAATCAAAGGGATTATCAGATCCGGCCGGATGATCCCATCAAGAAAAATTGATTCCCTGTCTCAAAGGTTTTCCCCCCTGATTTTCATTCTAAACCATTGTATTAAAGATGTTTGGCAAGCGGCATAGTATCCGGCACGGAAGTTTCAATAGAAGATAGGTGTAATTTACCAGGTCAATCAGAGAGGAGCCCAGCCGTGTCTGCGAAGAATATACTGATCGCCGACGATGAGAAGATCATCCTGAAGCTGCTGGGTGCTATCATCGGACAACTGGGCCATCGGGTGACCCTGGCGGAAGACGGACTGGAGGCGGCGGAGAAAATACTGGAGTCCCGCAGGAGGAAAGACCCGGTGGACCTCTTGATTACCGATATCAGAATGCCGGGCCTGGATGGGTTCACGCTTATCGACAAACTGAGAACAGAAGGCGTTTCGATTCCGGTGATCTGTATGACCGGATACAAAACCCGCGACTTCATCGCCAACCTGAAATGCAGGGACTGTAAGCACTTTGTCATTAAACCATTTTCCCCCCTGGAACTCATGGACATGGTCAAAGAAGTCCTGCTGGAGTCCGGGAGTGGCGATGACAAGAAAAAAAATTCTCACCGGCCGGGCGGAGGAAGACGGTCTTCCGGCTGCGGCCGGCGACACAGGCAAGCTGATCAAGGAATATTTTAATACAGGCCGAAAATTCAAAGGCAGGGTGAAAAAATGCTTATACACGTAGATGACCTGATGCCGGATATGCGACTCGAGAAAGATATCGAGCTGAGCGCGGGAAGCTACCTGATTACCAGGAAAGAGCTCGCCGGCGGCCAGCTCACCGAGGAGGTGATAGAAAAGGTCCGCAGGTTCGCCTCCCAACTCGCTCCGGAAAAAGACATGGTGTTCGTGATAGGGGATGACCTGGTCTACAAGCACCTGAAAAGTGTGCTCGAAAAGGACGTGGAAAAAATCATGCGGGCCATCGAGACGGGCAAGGATTTGCCGAATTTCTTAGCGGAGAGCGACCTTCGCGGCAAAGTGCAGCGGATCATGGAAAAGCTCGTTTCCAACCCCGACCTGCTCAGGAACATGTATAACCTGAAAATTCAGAGCAAGGGCCGGGCAAAACCTCAGGAGTATATCCTGGAGCATAGTATTCGGGTAACACTGCTCGGCCTGGCTGTGGGGTTAAAGGTGAAGATGTCGATAATATCTCTTTTTAACCTGGGCGTGGCCGCAGTCTTGCACGATATGGGCATTCTCGAAAGCGAAATATATCCGCGCCTGGATAAGCTGGATGACCTGGACTCCGGTTGCCTGGAAGAGTTCATCCAGGAGCACCAGAGGAACAGTGAAAGAATTTTCACCGGCCAGCAACTGACCATGATGCCTCACACCAGGAACGAGATCGAGCATATGCTGAGAAATCATCATCGCCCGGAGCACGGGGATGAAACGCATAAAGCCACCCTGCTGCTGTACCTGGCCGAGCTGGTGGATGAGATGGTTACCGCCATGCCGCACAGGGTGCGCTATAATTTTACTCAGGTCCAGAAACATATCCTGGGCAGGCGCTACGAGGGCAGGGTCGGCCTGACGATCCTGCTGCTGGGTTTGATAAAGCTTTTCAAGGGGCAAGGCCTCCTCTGGGAGATGGTGCAGGCACTGGCCAAGGTATTTTCTATGGAAGAGCTGCTTGTGGAAAACTACGAGGAGAAACTGAAAAAGATCATCGATTTCTGTCCGTTCAGGTGCGCCGTGCCCTATCCATCGACCGGAGGAAACGCCTTGCCCCGTACTATTTACTGTAAGAACAGCAGGGATAAAGACTTCTACTGTGAGCACATGAGCCAGGTCAGTATCGAGATTCAAAACAGTAAAGGGCACCTGGCACCGTTCTTCAAGTGTGCCACCCTGAACGGTCAGCTTCACCACCTGAACAGCGAGGGCCGTAAAGCTTCTGAGTAGCATTTCCGGCCGGCGGGCCGGGACTGTTGCCTGAGGAGGAGGACTATTAACCAGACAAAAAGGGGCTGTCCCTGGAAGCGCGGGACGGCCCCCGTTTTTTTCCTCAGTTTCCCCGGATGGTTTTGCCTGCCCCTGCCCGGCCATTACTGTTGCCGGCCGGCACTCCGGTCGGGCTTCAGGCCCGGCTCAAATCCCTTCCCTCTTTATGATCTTTCGCAGCTTCCCGACACTCAGCCGGTTGGAGGTATCGACGCTGGTATATTCGTAGTCCGCTCCCACCGGTACGGCGCCGGTTTCGGCCAGGTATTTCTTTACATCCGCATAATCGGGCAGTACTGCGAAGTGGTCCTTGAAACGCACGGTCTGGCAGGCTTCATGGCGGGAGACCAGGATCTCGTCGATTTTTTCTCCAGGCCGCCGGCCAGCCACCTCGACCTTGCAGCCCGGGGCCACCGCCTCCATCACCTCGGTCATTTTCATGGTCGGGCTTAGGGGCACAAACACCTCGCCCCCGCGCATGTCCGCCAGGCGGGCCAGCACGAAATCCACTGCATCGTCCAGGGTCAGCCAGAAGCGGGTCATCAGCGGGTCGGTGACCGTAACCTTGCCGGTCTTGCTCATCCGCCTGAGGACCGGGATAACGCTGCCCCGGCTGCCGATCAGGTTCCCCATGCGCACGCAGGCGAAGCGGGGCTTGTCCAGGTAATAGTTGGCCGCGATCAGCAGCTTGTCCGCGCAGAGCTTGGTAGCCCCGTAGTGGTTCAGCGGGTTGACCGCCTTGTCGGTGCTGGTGTGGATTACCCGGCTGACACCAGCGGCGCGTGCCACCTCGATAACGTTCTGAGTGCCCAGGATATTGGTCTTGACGTACTCGAAAGGGTTGTATTCGGCCTGGGGTACCTGTTTCAGGGCCGCGGCGTGGATGATCAGGTCCACTCCCTCGACTGCATCCAGCAGGCGGGCCTTGTCCCGGACATCCCCGATCATGAACCTGGTTCTGTTGTGCCGGAAACGGGGCATCATCTCGAACTGCTTGGACTCGTCCCTGCTGAAAATGATCAGCTTCTTCAGCTTGAACCTCTGGTAAAGGGCCTCGCAGCAGCGCTGGCCGAAAGAGCCGGTACCGCCGGTGACCAGCACGCTTTTTCCGTTGAAATCCATCCGGGTACTCCGTTCTGTCTTGAGTGATCTTCTACCCTCGGCCGGAAGGCCTCAGGACCGGTAAGCGGGTCCGGTTATCGAAAGAGGTGAAACAACTGCTGATAGTGTGTTTAAATATTAAGAATTTCGGGTATAATGGCTGTCAAGGGCCGTTTCCATTCTTGGGACAACAATATGCGGCAAGAGAGCATTAATTGTATAAAATATTCGATTTCTTACAGTCACAACGGAAACGGCTTGTCATGCCCTTGACAGCCCATGACGCAGTAAATTCCACCACTGGGCGTTGAAATCTTTTTCAACGCCCCTCTGAATAATCTGCAATAATTATGCCCGTGATAGGCAGGTTTCCGGCCGTCGCCAGAGGAAACCGGGCGCTTTTCCAGCCGCCGGGCCGCGGGTCCTCAAGCGGCGGCAGGCTTTTCTGCCGGAAAACCTCGGACACCTGTTATGCAACAGTGTTGACACTTGACTGCCGGCATCGGCTTTCGTATGTTCCAGTTGCCGTGGAAATCCCGGAGATGAATGTGTTGTTTCTCAGAGGGGTACAGGAGAAAATTTCCTCAACCTGAAGGAGCCGCCGAATGAGCCGTTATCCGATCCTGGTAGCAGTGCTGGCTGTCTTTCTCGTTTCACCGCTGACTGTCCGGGCCGAACCGGGCGACCTGAGGCTGATCGACTGGAGGCCTGTCAGCCAGCTCGTGGTCAAGCAGACAAGGGTCCTGAGGCCCAGGTTCCCGGTAATCGACATCCACAACCACCTGGGCCTCTGGGGCGGGCTGGACAGCACGAAAAAGTATCTCGAGGAGATGGACAAAGCCGGCATCTGGAAATGTATCAGCCTGGATGGTTTCCGCAAGTCCGAGTTCTTCGAGGATTACGGTATCACCGGGGATGATTTCTACAAGAGGCACCTGCAGGTCTCCCGGAGTGTCTCCACGGACCGTTTTATTGTCTTTTACGTTCCTTCTTTCAGCGGGATAGACGAGCCGGATTTCGGCAGCCGGGAGGCCAGGAGGCTGGAGGAGGCGGTGAAGCTGGGCGTGCGAGGGCTTAAGATCCACAAGATCCTGGGGCTTAACTTGCGGGACAAGAGCGGCAAGCTGGTGCCGGTGGACGACACCAGGCTGGACCCGGTCTGGGCCAAGTGCGGGGAGCTGGGCATCCCGGTGATGATCCACGTCTCGGACCCCAAGGCCTTTTTCACCCCGGTAGACCGCTTCAACGAGCGCTACGATGAGCTGGGAGAACACCCCGACTGGGCGTTCTGTGGGGAGGAGTTCCCCACCAAAGAGGAGATCCTGGCCCAGCGCAACCGGGTGATGGCCAGGCATCCCAACACGGTATTCATCGGCGCCCATGTGGGCAACCTGCCCGAGGAGCTGCACCAGGTGGGGATGTGGCTCGACTGCTACCCGAACTTCTACGTGGAGACTTCCGCCCGGATCAGCGAGCTGGGTCGTCAACCCTACACCGCCCGCAAGTTCATGATCAAGTACCAGGACCGGGTCCTCTTCGGCACGGACACCCCGCCTGATGCCGAGGCGTACCGCATATACTACCGTTTCCTGGAGACCGAGGACGAGTATTTTGACCCGTCGGGCGGCCACCACCTGCAGGGCCGCTGGATGATCTACGGGCTGAGCCTGCCGGATGAGGTGCTGGAGAAGATCTACAATAAGAACGCGCTGAAAATCCTGGGGATGTTCAAAGGAACGTCCGCCAAGTGAGACCTGCGGGCGGGAGGGCAGGGCCGGCGGCTTCCGCTGCGGCCCGCTGCCGCCTGTCCGCAATATTCCGGACACCGCCGCTCAGGGCCGTTTGCAGCCGTTACCGTGAGCGCGGTTTGCTGAATAGGTATTTTGTTCAAACTGGGCTGACTGCCGGAGGCGGAGATGCTTACTCGATATATGCTTGTCTTATTGCTTTTTGCCGGTTTCAGCGGAGATGCCCGGGCCTCGGCGGAAGAGGAGCGGGAGCTTGCCGATGCCCTGATGAGCCAGGTGGTGGGTTTCGCCGCCATCGCCCTGGAGGAGAGAGACCCCGACACCCCGGGGATCTGTTACGCCAAAAGTCCCAACGAGCACAACCAGACCCCCTGTTACCCGCTGGCTTACCTCTACAAGACTCCTCACCGGCTCAACCCTTATTACGGCGATAAGAAGATCCGCGAGGCAGCGGTGGCGATCTGCGATTATATCGCCGGGATCAGGAGCACCCTAGAATGGCCGCTGTACAGCTTGTGCCAGGTTTACGGGCTGCTGGAGGACGAGCTGGACCCGGAGCGGAAGAAACAATGGCTGGACTACGCCGAATACTACGCCGGGACCCGGGGAATCCGGCCCTATTTCTATACCTCGTTCAACCACGAGGCCTGGAACGCCCTGGCGGTTTTACGGGCTGGGCAGGTGTTCGGCAGGCCCGAGTGGGAGGAACAGGGGCGCCGACTGATGCGCCAACTGCTCAAAGTGCAGACCGACCTGGGTTATTTCGACGAGGGGCCGCACCACGGACCCTCGCTCAAGTATAACCAGACCCAACTGGCCCCGATGCTGCTTTTCGCCGATTACTCCGGCGACCGCCTGGTGCTGGCCTCTGCCAGGAAACTGGCCGATTTCATGATCCGCTATTCCTTTCCGGACGGCTCGCCGATGGGCACTTTCGACGGACGCCAGAGCTGGTCGCTGGGCTACTATGGAACCCTGTGCTACGGTCTGGACCGCTGGCCGCAGGGCAAGGAGCTTAACCGCAGGATCTACCGCACCCGGAAAAAATGGGGCTTCCTCGACCCGCATGACAAGCACTACAACCTATCCGACTGGTACGCCTATTTCGGTTTCGGGTTCCTGCTGGACGAGTACCTCTCGCTCAAGCCGGAAGCGCCTGCGGCACTCTTGCCGCAGGATGAGGACGGCTACCTGCTGGTGGAGTCAGGGCCGTCGTTCAACGGCGGAGTGGCCCGGCAGCACGGCTGGATAGTGGCCCTTTCGGGCATCAACTCGGACATACCCCGTGTCGCCGAGAGTGTCTACCGGCTGGAGAGGCAGTCCAGGGTGGATGTCTGGCACGAGAAGACCGG
>JAFGTO010000448.1 GCA_016934095.1 Candidatus Glassiibacteriota bacterium | reverse complement strand
CCCCCAGGCCCCCTCCCACCTTCCAAAACTTTTTGTAATGTTTTTCAAAGTACTTGTTAACCGAGGATAGATCTTATCCACCAAATCAAGATAAAGAGCTTGGGAAAAAGGAATGGGGGAGACGCAGAAACACTTCAATACCATACGTGCCATAAAATTTGGTATTAGACAGTGAATGCGGGAGTGAGATAAAATCCAGGCGATGCAGCGTGGTGGTTGGCTGGTATTTCCCGGACAGGGTGCTTTAAAAATCGAAAAAAATCCCGGTCCTCAGGTTTCTGCTCTCGATCAGCGGGAATTTTATGCGGGTGCTCAGGGTGCCATAGCTGTAAGTAGTGAAGTCCCTGGAAAAATGAACGAACTCGACCCCGGTGGTGAGCGCTTCCTGCAGGGCCTGGACACCATAGATCTCCTGGAACCCATCCAGGTCGAGGTTCAGCCTCTCGCAGGCAGCGATGAATCCTATCCTTCTGCCGGGATATCCTCTGCTCAGGCCGATTTTCAGAGTCCACCCGCCTGTCCCGGGGAGGCCCCACGACGAAAAAGGCCCGGAGGCGGAATTAAGCCCGAAGGTGATACCGCTTTTCCTCGATGCTTCGAGAGAAGAGCTGTCTGCGGTACTTTTCACTCCCGCCCCCGCAGAGACACCCGCCTGGAGCAAAACAAACCCCGAGAAAAGCAAGATCCTCAGTGCAAACATGGATTTTCCCTGGTCCCGGAGGACCGGAAAATTACCCGTCCTATTAAAGCGAAGACTGCCTTATCCCTTCTTAATATATAGCAAATTTCATTCCAAAAAGCAATCGCCGTGCGGGTACGGGTAGTGCTTCGCGGCGGCCGGCTCAGAGGCCTTTGCCGGAGGTAAAATGGTCCCGGACCGCCGCGGCAAGTCCCTCGACAGTGTAGTCCTCAGGCATGATATCAGTCCTCAGGCCGTGCTGCGCGGCTATCTCGGCGGTTACCGGGCCGATCGAGGCCACCAGGGTCTTGCCGCCCAGGCCGGCCGCGACCGGTTCCCCGACCAGCCTGACAAAATTCTCCACCGTGGAACTGCTGGTGAAAGTAACCACGTCGACCCTGCCCTCAGTAAGCTCCTCGACTACCCGGTCGAGGTTTTCCGGGGTCTCTATCCCGGTGGAGTAGACAGCCACCTCATCAACCTCTGCGCCGAGGGCGCGCAACGCCTCCGGGATGACCTGCCTGGCCACCGCGGCCCGCGGCAGCAGGACCCGCTTGCCTTTCAGGTCCCCCCGGCTCTTCAGGGCCTCGACCACGGACTCGGCCACGTATGAGCCTGGCACCAGGTCCACCCTGAGGCCGCTGGCCTCGAGCGCGGCCCGGGTTACCGGGCCGATGGCACAGAGCAGGGCCTGCTGCCCGATGGCGCGTACATCCCGGCCGGAGGCGCGCAGATAGTGGAAAAATCGCTCCACGCCGTTGACACTGGTAAAGATCAGCCAGTCGTACCGGTCCAGCCTGTCGATTGCCCAGGCCACTTTTTCCGGTTCCGGGCTGTCGCTGATGCGGATGGTGGGCATCTCGATTACCCGGGCGCCGTACCCGTCCAGGATCCGGGAAAACTCCGAGGCCTGTTCCCTGGCCCTGGTTACTATCACTGTCCGGCCGAACAGCGGCCTGGACTCGAACCAGCTCAAGCGCTCGCGCAGACCGACCACCTTGCCCACCACGATGATGGCCGGTGCCTTCAGCCCGGCCTGCCGGACTTTTCGCCCGATATCCTCCAGGCTGCCGGTAACAGCGCGCTGCCGCTCGGTGGTCCCGCGATGGATCACCGCGACTTCGGCAGCAGGGTCGAGGCCGTGCGAAGTCAGCTCTTGAGCAATCGAGCCCAGCCTGCCCAGGCCCATGTAGAAAACCAGCGTGCCGGGAAATTTAGCCAGCTGCTCCCAGTCGATGTCGCTTTGTTCCTTGCCGGGGTCCTCGTGGCCTGTAATGAAAGCCACGGCCGAGGCCATCCCGCGCTGGCTCACCGGTATCCCGGCATAAGCCGGCACCGCCACCCCGGCGGTGACTCCGGGTACCACCTCGAACTCGACCCCCGCTGCTGCCGCCTCGAGGGCTTCCTCACCGCCGCGGCCGAAAACGAAAGGGTCTCCGCCCTTGAGCCGGACCACCATTGCGCCGGCCGCGGCCCGCCCGACAACCAGCCGGTTGATCTCCTCCTGCGGCATGGTATGTCTGCCGGCTTTTTTCCCGACATAGATTTTCTCGCATCCCGGCCGGGCGTACTGCAGCAGAACCTCGGGCGCCAGGTAATCATAGACCAGGACATCCGCCCGCTCGACAGCCCGGAGCCCCTTGAGTGTTATCAGCTCCGGGTCGCCGGGGCCTGCGCCCACCAGGTATATTTTTCCTTTTTTCTCTGTCATTTTATTCGTGCTTGCCGAAACTCGAACAAAGGTGTCTTTAGTATTTCAAGTTATTCTTCGAGACTGGCTTTCTCAAGAAAGCTTTCAGGACAGACACACCCGGTGTTTCCCCTTCCGCAATTACAAATCACGCTCCCGTTATTTCCTGCAGCAGTTCGCGCCCGCCCGAGTCGAGCATCCGCTCGGCCAGCGCCCTGCCGGGCTCGCTGCAGGGCGGCCCGGTGATAGTCTCGCGCAGCAGCCTTTCGCCATCGAGGTCGGCTATCATGCCCTGCACGTGCAGGTCTCCGCCGGGCAGGAGCTCGGCCCTGACCCCGATCGGCACCTGGCAGCCACCGCCTAGGGTGCCGAGGAACCGGCGCTCGGCCCGGACCTCGAGCGTTGTCTTGCTGTCAGCCAGGAAAGCCAGCAGCCCGGCCGTGCGGGTGTCATCTTCCCGGTATTCCAGGGCCAGCGCACCCTGACCCGCCGCCGGCGCGACCTGTCCGGGCGGGAAGACCTCTGCGATCCGGCCCGCCAGACCCAGGCGCACCAGCCCGGCCTCGGCCAGCACGACAGCATCATAGACACCGGCATCGAGTTTTTTCAGGCGGGTATCCACGTTGCCGCGCAGGTCGGCGTATTCCAGGTCCGGCCGCAAGGCGCGCAACTGCACCCTGCGCCTGAGACTTCCAGTCCCTACCCGGACGCCCGGAGGCAGGTCTCTGAATGCCAGGTCCCCCCGGCTGACCAGCACATCGCTGCCGTGGCTGCGGCGGGTAACCACTCCGGCGACCAGGCCCTCCGGCAGGTCGGTGGGCAGGTCTTTCATGCTGTGGACCGCCAGGTCCACTCCGCCGGAGAGGATTGCCTGCTCGAGCTCCTTGGTAAAAAGGCCCTTGCCGCCGACCTTGGACAGAGCAACATCCAGTATCTTGTCGCCCCGGGTCTTGATCACCCTCACTTCCACCTCGAGGCCGGGATACTTCCGCAGTAGGGAGTCTTTGACGAAACCTGCCTGCCAGAGCGCCAGCCTGCTGCCCCTGGAGCCGATAACCAGCCTGTCAGCGGACACTCATCCCCCTTTATCCAGTCCGAAGAGGAAACGGAGCATCTCGGAAGGCCCCATCCCGGCCAGCTTGCGGGGGTCCTTCCTGAGCCGGCTGGTGGGTGAGTGAAGCACTTTCTTGACTATCTGCGAAGTCAGCCGCTCCACCCGCTCGCGGTCTTCCGGGGAAAGGTGGCCCAGCTTGTTCAGCGCCTTGTCGACCTCCGCCGAGCGGATGCGCTCCGCGTTCTCGTGCAGCGACCTGAGCAGGGGCACCACGGCCAGAGACTCGTACCACCTCATGAAGTCCGCAGTCTCGGAAGCCACGATCTCCTCCACCAGACCCACCTGGGAGGTCCGCTCTGTGGCATTCTGACGGACCACATCCTCCAGGTCGTCCAGGTTGTAGAGGAAACAGTTCTCGTAGTCCGCCAGTGCCGGGTCGATATCCCGCGGCATCGCCAGGTCGATCATGAAAATCGGCCTGGCCCGGTCCTGGAGTGTCCTGCCCACCCGCTGAGGTCCCAGGATGAAGCCCGGAGCGCCGGTGGAGCTGATCAGGATATCCACCTGGGAGAGGAACTTGGGGAACTCATCGTAGCCGACCGCGGAGCCGTGGTAAGCGACCGCCAACTGTACGGCTTTGCTGTAGGTCCGGTTGGCCACCAGCACGGTGTCCACGCCCTGGTTCACCAGCAGCGAAAGGGTGAGCTCGCTGGTCTCCCCTGCGCCGAGGATGATCGCCTGCCTGCCGGAGAGGTCGCCGAAGATCTTGCGTGCCAGGTCCACGGCTGCCGAGCTGACACTGACCGCCCCGACACCGATGGCGGTCTCGGCGCGCGCCCTCTTGCCCACCTTGACCGCCTGCTGGAACAGCCGGGAAAGCACCCTGCCCGCGGTCCTGGAATCCTGGGCCAGGCGGTAGGCCTCGCGCACCTGTCCCAGGATCTGGCTCTCGCCGAGGACCATCGAGTCGAGGCTCGAGGCCACCCGGAAAAGATGGCTCACCGCCTGCAGGTCCTGGAGGAAATAGAAATGACCGCTGCCCAGCGAGACTTCCTTGCCGTACTTACCGCCCAGCACACCCTCGATACCCTTGACAGCCTGCTCCTCCTCCTGGCTGTAGACGTAGACCTCGGTGCGGTTGCAGGTCGAGAGCACCGCTACCTCCTCCAGGGCGTTCTCGGCCTGCATTTTCCTGAGACGGCCCTCCAGCTCGGCAGCGGAGAAAGCCAGCTTCTCCCTCAACTGGACCGGTGCGATCTTATGGTTCAGTCCTCCAAGCGCGACAGGCATTTTTGCGCTCTTTCCCTTAGTTGTCCGGCGAGATCCCCGCCGTGCAGGCTGTAAAAATACTCCAGGTCGATGAAGTCTTCCCAGAAGGCGCGCCTTTTCCCCGGATCGGCCACCCTCTCACGCAGCCACTGGCGCAGTTCTGCCGCCGCCCCGACCAGCTCCCCGAAATCCGGGCCGAAGCGCTTCTCCAGGTCCTCTCGTACGCGGCGGGCCAGCAGGGGGCTCGCCCCCCCGGTCGAAATCGCCACCTGGAACTCGCCCCTCTGCACGACCGCCGGGAGGTAGAAGTTGCACAGCTCCGGGTCATCGACGATGTTCGCCAGCAGGCCGGCCTCCTCCGCGGCGCGGAAGGCCTGCCGGTTGACCTCCCGGTCGCCGGTGGCGCCGATGACCAGCAGGCAGCCCTCCAGGTCGCCGGGCTCAAATTTTTTCTTCTTCCAGGTGAGCCTGCCCTCTGCGGCCCAGGCCCGGACCCGCTCATCCGCCTCGGGACTGACCACCACCACCGAGGCCCCGGCCTCGAGCAGCGAGGCTATCTTCCGCCGGGCCACTTGACCTGCTCCCACCACCAGGCAGCGCTTGCCGGAAAGGTTAAGAAATATCGGGTAATAACCTGGCATCCAGTGTCTCCCGAAGTCTGACTGCAGCGATATACTCCCGGCCGGCTCAGAGGTAGGCGTGAGTCCTGGACAGCAGCACGGTAACGAAGACGAAGTTAAAGATCAACACCACAAAACCCAGTATCGCCAGCACGGCCGAGCGCTTGCCCTGCCAGCCCCTGTAAAAGCGGCTGTGCAGGTACAGCGCATATACCATCCAGTTGACCAGGGTGATAATCTCCTTGGAATCGCCCTGCAGCAGCTTGCCCAGGTGGAGCTGGGTCCAGACCATCCCGAAAGCGATCGACAGGGTCAGGCCGATAAAACCGATGCTTACCGAGCGGTAAGTAAGGTAATCCAGCTCGCCCAGCGAGGGCAGGCGCTCGAAAATACGGCCCAGGTGCTTGCCCTTGATCTGGCGGTGCAGCAGCAGGTAAAGCACGGCCGCGGCGAAAGAGATACAGAAAGCGCCGTAGCTGAAAAGTGCCACCGATGCATGGAGAATGAACCAGGGATTGGGGCTTAAGGACGGGTCATCCACGTATTCCAGCGGAGTAAAAATCCCCGAGAGCTGAAAAAGGCAGATCAAGGGCAGTATTATGATGCCCACGGAGCGCTCATCCTCCAGCACCCTGGCGGTCATCAGGAACAGCAGGCCCAGCACGAAAGAGGCGAAGACCAGTCCCTGGAACATGCCTAAAAACGGGGCCTGGTGCAGGTAGATGGTATACATCGCCAGGCCGATCAGCTGGAACAGCACGCCGTAGCTGACGACCAAAGCCCTGGGCCTCCTGGGGCCGGGGACCCGCTGCGAGAAAGCCCTGAGATAGATGACCGTTCCCGCGGCGAACAGCCCCAGGGCGATCGTATAAAATACCCGGATGGCAATCAGCATGTTAACCCTAATTATTCATAAAATTATCGCCTCGATTTTATAACTTCAAGAATCGAGACAAGTTAAAAAGTAAATTAAATCTCCGGGATATATTCTTTCTCT
>JAFGTO010000447.1 GCA_016934095.1 Candidatus Glassiibacteriota bacterium | reverse complement strand
GGTAAAGGATATGAAAAACGCTTTCCTCAAAGCTCCCCCCTCCTTTTGGCAAAGGGGAAGGCCGCCGGGAGGGCCCGGCCGAAGCCTGACCGGCTACCTTCTCAACTGGTCCACCATCATCGGCTCGGCAACCAGTCCGAGGGATTCGAAGCCCACGTGGCGAATCACTCCCAGCACCATGGTCACATCGCGATAGGGGATGTCCTCATCCGCGCGCAGGTAAACCGCCTTGTTCTTGCTGGTAAGGTAGATTTCCTGCAGCCTGTCGGCCAGGTTCTCCTTGGCCACCGGCTCCTCATCCAGGAAAATCCCCTTGTCCTTGCTGATAGTCACCACCAGTCCGGTGAAACTGAAGCGATGGGCCGTCTGGGTCTTAGGCAGCACCACCTCGATGCCGCCCTTGAACAGCGGGGTGGAGATCATGAAAATAATCAGCAGGGTCAGGGTTACATCCACCAGGGAGGTAACGTTGATGTCGCAGATAAGCTCGTCGTGCCCGGTTTTTCTGAAAAAAGACATCTTTCGACCCCGGCTGTATTAGTCGAGAGGAAAATTTACGACCTTTTCAGGATGGTCTTCCGTATTATAAACCCCGAGCCGCTAAAGGTTCAGGCTGCTTTTATAGATAATCCCCGCCAGCTCCAGGGAGAAATTATTACAAGTCTCGACAATTCTCTGGATGCGGTTGGCCAGGTAGTTGTAGCCGATAACCGCCGGGATCGCCACAGCCAGGCCGGCAATGGTGGTAATCAGGGCATCGGCGATACCCGGGGCCACTGTGGAGATATCCGCCGAGCCCCGGGCGGCGATATCCAAGAAAGCGATCATGATTCCCCAGACCGTGCCCAAGAGGCCCAGGAACGGGCTGACCGAGGTGGTCGTGGCCAGGAAAACCAGGTGTCGCCTGAGTTTAGCCGTATTCTCCGAGACCGTCCTCTCCAGGGCCATCAGCAGGCTGTCGCGCATCATTACCGTGGGGTCGAACTCGCCCTTGCGCTCATGCTTGTCGGAGATGATCTTGCGCAATTGCTGGACCTCGCGCACCGCAACTGCTACCAGCGCCTGTACCGGCGACTGCACCTTGCCCTTGCCGGCCTGCTGGATCTGCTCCAGGTCGCGGGCCTTGCGAAACTGCACCAGGAAATCCCTCAATTCGCGCTCTGCCCTCCTGACCTGGACCCATTTCCAGCCGATGACCGCCCAGCTTCCCACCGAGAGGAAGGCGAGAATGATCAGGATCGCCTGGGCCTCGGGACTGGCGTTTATGATCTTGTCAACGAAATCGTGACCCAACTGGCTCCTCCTTCCGGAGCGCTCGAGCCCGTAACCAGGGCGCTAAAGCTTGATTATCGAATCGGAAACCATGCCGCGGGAACCGAACGCGTTACGTGTATCGACTATCAGCCGGGCGTTTTTCCGGATCATCTCGTAGTCGTAAGCGGAGTGGTCGGTGGTCAGCACTACGCAGTGCATGTTTTTCAACAGCTCCGGAGTGAGCTGACGGCTTACATGTACCTTGTCTTTCATAGCCAGCTCGTTGACAAACGGGTCGCTGAACGACACCTCTCCGCCTCTGTCCTGGAGCAGCCTGATCACATCCAGGGCAGGGGACTCCCGCACGTCGTCGATATCCTTCTTGTAAGCCACTCCCAGCACCAGGATACGAGATCCCTTGACACTCTGCTCGATACCGTTGAGGGCCCCGATCACCTTGAGCACTACGTAATCCGGCATCCGTGAATTTATCTCGCCGGCCAGCTCGATAAAACGGGCGTAGTAGTTCAGGCTTTTCAGCTTCCAGGACAGGTAATGGGGATCGATCGGGATGCAGTGCCCGCCGAGGCCCGGGCCGGGCATGAACCGCATATAGCCGAACGGCTTGCTGGCGGCGGCATCGATGACTTCCCAGACATCGATGCCCAGCACGTCGCACATCAGCGCCACCTCGTTTACCAGGGCGATATTGACACTGCGGAAAGTGTTTTCCAGCAGCTTGACCATTTCGGCCGCGTCCGTGCTGGAGACAGCCACTACCTTGTCCACTATCTGCTCGTAATAGGCCGCGGCCCGCTCGAGACAGGCCGGAGTCGAGGCCCCGATGACCTTGGGAGTGTTGCGGATAGTATATACCTTGTTGCCGGGATCGACCCTTTCCGGGCTGAAGGCCAGGAAAAAGTCGCGGCCCGCTTTCAGCCCGGTCTCCTCGAGCATGGGGCGGATAAGCTCCTCGGTAGTACCGGGATAAGTGGTGCTTTCCAGCACGATCAACTGCCCGGGGTGCAGGTACTGCTTGATCTGTTCACTGGCGGAGAGGATAAACGAGACATCCGGGTTCTTGGTCTTGTTCAGCGGAGTCGGCACGCAGATGGAGACAGCGTCGCACCCGGCCAGCACCGCGAAATCGGTCGTGGCTTCCAGGTTACCGCTCTTCACCAGGGGAGACACCTGGTCCGGGCTGACGTCCGGGATATGGCTGCCGCCGTGGTTGACCACTTTTACCTTGGTGGGGTTGACATCGATCCCTACGACCCGGAAACCCGCCCCGGCGAACTCCACGGCCAGCGGAAAACCGACATAACCTAGCCCGATAATTCCCACTCTGGCCTTGCGGCTTTTAATTCTTTCAATAAGTTCCAAAGAACACCCCGCTAGAATTGTGGCGGAATCACTGCAGAGATTCTGAAAAGTGTGATAATAAAAAACCGGCGGAGGTGAGTAACTACCATTATTAAGCCCAAAAATTAACCATCTCCGGGCCTCAAGTCAAATAAAAGTTAACAATACGGCCCCCGCCTCCGGGAAAAGAAAAACCGCCGAACGGACATCATAGCTGAAAATCTTGCCTTTTCCAAAAACAATCATTATTTTGTTTTGTTCTATTTTCTATGGTCATCGCACGGAGGAAAAATGGCTAAAGTCTGCCAGGTGTGCGGGAAAAAACCGGTAAGCGGGCACAACATCTCGCACGCCCACAATAAAACCAAGCGCCGCTTCTTGCCGAACCTGCAGCATATCAGGGTCAACGCAAACGGCAGCAACCGCAGGATGTGGGTTTGCACCCGCTGTATCCGCACCGGCCTGGTCCTGAAAGCCGATTGATCCTGTCTTTTCCGCTTCCGGCCGCAGAGCGGCCCTGGGCAAGGCGACAGCGAACGGCCGGTCCGGCCCTGCGTTGCTCCATTCAGCCGGTGCCCTGCCCTGGAAAGTAAGCCGGCGCCTTCTCCCCCCTATATTTTTGTCTCGACAACCCGCCAGGGATGGGTACCGCCGGGGTCTCTTTTCCGGTGAAGCAACTCCGCGGTATCGACCCCCACGTCGGCCAGGGTGTCGAGGAACCTCTCCCCGCGCAGGCAGGCACGCTCGATCGCCCCGGCCAACCGCCGGTCGCCCTGTGAGATCACCGCCTGCGCCAGGCTCTCCGCCACCGCTCCTGCCTGCAGCCGCACTCCCGGTCCTTTCAGATCCGCCAGGCCGCGCCTGACCTGCCTGATTGCCGCCTTGATCGAAGAAGCCCCGGCCATGGGCTCATCCTGCATCCGGGTCTGCGGCTTGGGGATAAACGGGTTGATACTGACCTTCAACCCCACTCTATCCGGCAGGACCGCCCTGATCTCCCTGACTTGCTCGACTAGCGCCTGCCGGTCGGGAGCCTCCTCTCCGGGCAGGCCGACCATGTAGTAGAGTTTGAGCTGTTCGAAGCCTGCCTTTCCCACCAGCCGGGCCGTCCCAGCCAGGAGCTCCGGGTCGCAGCGCTTCCCTATCGAGGCGAGCAGCCCGGTCGCTGCCGCTTCCGGGGCCAGGGTAACTGTGCGCACCTTGCAAGCCCTCAAGAGCTGTAGAATTCTTTCATCCAGGGTTTCCAGCCGCAGCGAGGATGCCCCCAGCTGCAGGCCTGTCCCGGCAACGTGGCTGAGGATGCGCTCCAGCTCCGGATGGTCGCAGAGGTTTGCCCCGACCAGACCTACGCTGCCGGCGGTTTCAGGTCTTTGCCCGATCAGCTCTATCACCCTGCCAGCATCCGCCGTGCGATAGGGCCGGTTGATACTGCAAACCAGACAGAAACGGCAGCCCCAGCGGCATCCCCGGGCCACCTCC
>JAFGTO010000446.1 GCA_016934095.1 Candidatus Glassiibacteriota bacterium | reverse complement strand
GTTTTTGCCTTAAGAAACTGTAGATCGAACTGGGTGGCACAGTTAACGTGTATTAACCAGCCGTGAAAATTCTGCCGGGAATATAGCGAAAAGGAGGGTAAAATCAAAGATTCTCCGCAGAAACCTGCGGAGAATCTTTGATTATCAAGTTACTTCCGACTATTTATCTTCGCTCGCCAACCGGTGATTCCAGCCGCGCCCACTGCTCCCGGGCGGCCGGTTCAACGCTCAGGCTCCCGGGGGCCCCTGGGCCCCGCCGCCCTGCGGAGGGAACTCCTGCCGGGGAGGAGCCTGCACCGGGCCGGGTGCCGCCGGGGGCTGGCCCCCGGGGATCGAGGCCATCAGCGGCGGGGCCATCCTCCGGTCGGGCTCCAGCACCAGGGTGGAGGCCAGCAGGTCGTGCAGCGCCTGGCTGCGCTCGGTGAACAGGGCCATCAGATAACCCAGCCAGCAGAACAACTTCGAGAGTATCCTGGCCAGGTTCCGGCCCAGGGCCCTGCGGAAGCTGATCCGCCGGCCCAGCTCATCGGCCACGAAGATGCCCAGCAGCATCTTTCCCAGGGTGGCCTGGCGCGGGCTGCTCTCCAGCAGCGCGAAATACAGCCAGCATACCAGCTTATAGGCCAGGATGTAACCCACCAGCAAGGTAACCGGGATGGTGCTGAAAAGCGCCTTGAAGAACAGCGGCGCATCGAAATCCCAGTCCATGTACATCCAGGGGTTGGTTACAACCGAGCGGCCGACGTCCGTAATGATCAGAAAGATCAGGGGCACGAGCAGCAGGCCCAGCATCAGCTTGTCCACCAGGTAAGCGATGAAGCGCTTGAGAAACGAGGCATACCTTGTCTGGAGCATTTCAGCCCCCTGTTTAGAGTTGAATGGTCCCGCTGCCCTGGTCTGCGCTGTCGGCAGGTGCGGCCTGCGGACCGGGTGCCGCGGGCCCCGCCTGAGGCGCTCCCGGGGCATAATACTGCGAGGCGGTGCGGTAATCCGGCTCCAGCACCAGGCTGGAGGCCAGCAGGTCGTGCAGCGCCTGGCTGCGGCCGGTGAAAAGCGCCAGCAGGTAGCCCAGCCAGCAGAACATGGTCGAGATCACTTTGCTCAAGGTGCGCGCCAGGGCCCTGGAGACGCTCAGCCTGCCGCCGTACTCATCGGTAACGAAAATGCCCATGGCGATCTTGCCGATGGTGGCCTGGCGGGGACTGCTCTCGAGCAGGGTGAAATAGATCCAGTTGACCAGCACGAAAACACTGCCGTAACCGAAGGAAAAGAAACCGTACGTACCGTGGTGGAAAAACAGCCTGGGGAAAAACGAGACCGGGGGAATCATGATAAAGGCCGTGATCAGCGCCAGGATCGCCTTGTCGATGATGTATGCCGCAAAACGCCTGGAGAAAGGAGCGTACCGGGTCTGGACCATCTTGGTCTCTTTCCTGGATGAGTTGTGGGAGCAGGCACCGGGCCGGGCAGGAAACAGCCGTCCTCATCGCCGGCAGTGCCTCTGAAATTTCAGACAACCGAAAACTGATACAAGTTCCAAAATATGTCAAGTCTCAGGGGCCGGACCCTCCCGCTCAGGTCCAGCTTTTTCTTGTTTTCCGGGTCCGGGATCTGCTATTTTGACATAGAAACGACAAGCCGCTTGAACACACCCCGGTAATGCAAAAGGAGGCAAACATGCCCGGACGTACGATAGTCTTTTCCCTGCTGCTGGTGCTGGCGGCTTACGGCCCGGTCCTGGCCCGGCGCGAGTTTCCGCCCTCGGTTTACGACTCGACCGCCCGACGCTCGGTGTTTATTTTCACCGACCAGCTCAACAGCAGCCTCTCCGAGGCCGAGGCCCGCTTTTCCGCCAGCCATTACGTGGGCACCCAGAAAGTACCGCGCTCGATTATCGACAAGATCCGCGCCTACAACGAGAATTTCATCCACCTGCACTACAAGCTGGCGATAACCGTGGACTCGATCGCCAACTACGGCCTGATCATCGGCGGGGACTGGCACTCCAACAACCGCGACTCCATCTCCAACTGGGGACAGGTGCGCTCACACCCGGACTGGTTCCTGCTCAACGCCTCGGGCGGCTGGACAGTCCACGGCGGCCGCCGCATGGTGATGGACATCGCCAACCCGGAGTTCCGCGAATGGTGGGTCAGCTCCTGTATCAGCGAGATGGAGGCCAACAGCTGCGACGGGGTTTTCGCCGACACCTACACCGTGGCCGCGATCAGTTTCCGCACCACTTTCCCGGAGCTCTTCGACAATGTCGAGCGCATGGTCAACGAGTGGGTCCCCGAGCTCAACGAATACGGGCAGTATGTCTACGAGCGGCTGGAGGAGGCGGGCTACTATTTCTTCCCCAACATAGACAACCTGCAGACTACCTGGGCCAACAACGCCGGCACCCATTACTCGAAAGGCGATTACCTCCACGGTGCCATGCTGGAGAGTTTCGGCAACTGGTCCAGCGCCGGCGATGCGATCGCGGCAATCACCATGTTCAAGAATATCCAGAAAAAAGGCGTGTTCCTCCACGGCCAGGGCTATATCAACGGCAGCGGCGACATGAACGCCAGCCTCACCACCCCGCAGAAACGCATGTGGATGGTCGGCCTGTACCTGCTGACCAACAACGGCAGGTTCTACCTGTCGATCTATGACGGGGCCTCCTCGCAGCTGGGCGCCGGCAGCCGGGCGCTCTGGTACCCGGAGTACGAGCTCGACCTCGGCCCTTACCTGGCAGAGTGGGACAACCTCTACAACCTGCGCTGGGAAGGGGTTTACCGCCGTGATTACGAAAAAGGCTTCGTGCTGGTCAACTTCAACGACTACCCCAAGACTGTGGACCTGGGCGGCACCTGCTACCTGGCCGAGGACGACAGCAGCACCACCCGCTACTGGGCGGACTACAACACCGGGGAGGAGGAGGTCTCCCTGAAATACACGGCCGTGTCATCGCTGACCATGCCGAAACTGTCCGCTGCGGTGCTGCTGGAGGAGCCGGGCGAGGGCGCAGGCTGCCTGATGGAGCCGAAGGGGGATTTCAACGGGGACGGCAAGCTGGGGATGAGCGACGTGATCAAGATGATCCTCGAAATGAACGCCGGGAGCGAAGACCTCTGCCTGGATTTCAACGGGGACGGGCAGCAGAGCATCGCTGATGCGGTTGCGCTGATTATTTACATTTTCCATTCTTGAGTGAGACAAGATACCTCAACTGCAAAGGAGAGCCGCCGCATGAAAAAAATTTGCACCGGCCCGGTCCTTCCGGCCGCCGTATTGATTTTCCTGCTGAGCGTACAGAGCGCCCCGGCCTTCTCTTTCAAAGCCCCTTCCGGGGTGAAGCTGCCGCTGGCGGCGAGCCTGGTCGATGAAGGCCCTGCCCGCTGGGAGCGCCTCGGCGATACCAGCCGGCTGACCGGGCGCGGTCCCGGCCTGGTCGAGTTCCCGGCCTGGTGGAGCGGCAACCGCCCGCCGCGCGGCGAGATGGCGATGCTGGAGATCGAATACCTCGACAACCTCGCCCACCCGGCGGTCGCCGAGGTCTACAGCGGGATGGCTACCCGCGATGACTTTTTCGAGCTGCACCGCTTCGGCGGAACAGGCGACAATACCTGGAAAACCGCCCGCGTACCCTGCCCGGCCGACCTGATGTTCCTCTGCCTGCCGAACAGGTCCCTGCGCTTCCGGGTCTCCTCGGAAAGCGGGCTCGAGGTGCGCGCAGCCAGGCTCACCGCTCCCGCTCCCGGAGATGAGGAGCGCTACAACCGGGAGACTCGCGACTGGGTGCGACGCGAGCAGACCGGCCGCGCCCGGATCGATTCGGTCTATTACACCAGGGCCCAGGCCCCGGTGCTCCCGGGCGAGTGGGCCTCCCGGGCGCTGGTG
>JAFGTO010000445.1 GCA_016934095.1 Candidatus Glassiibacteriota bacterium | reverse complement strand
GTGTACGTGATCCACCAGCCGCCCGCGGGCGTGGGCCAGGGGATGATCTCCGAGGCTGCGGACGTGGGCTCGCGGGCCGTGGCCGAGTTCCTCGCGGAGCGCGGCGGCCGACTCAGCCTTCACGGCCACATCCACGAGTCTCCTTTTGTCGGCGGCAGGTGGCGCTCGAAAATCGGTGAAACGACCTGTGTCCAGCCGGGACAGTTGACCGGGGATGGCTGTGTCAGCGTGGTGATCGACCTGGAAAGCCTGGAAATGGACCGCAGCTGCTGAATCCGCCCGCCGCCGTGCAAGCGGTCCCGGTCCGCTCAGTCCCGCAGTTGAATTTCGTGGTCGTAAGCTATCTCCACTGCCTGCCGCAGGGTTGCCGTCACTCCGCAGTACTTGTCCTGACTCAGCCGGATGGCTTTTTCGAGCTTGTCCTCAGGGATGTCGCGGCCCACCACGAAATAGGTGAGGTGGATCTTGCGCCATGCCTTGGGATGCTCTTCGGCCGCCTCGGCTTCCACCCGCACCTCGAACTGGTCCACCTCCACCCGCATTTTTTTCAGCAGCGAGATCACGTCCATCCCCGTGCAGCTTGCAAGACCCAACAGGATCAGCTCGCCCGGGTGCACCGCGCTGTCCAGGCCGCCGCCCTTCTCCGACCCGTCCAGCATGATCGCGTGGTTAGACCCGGAGGTGGCGGCAAACTGCAAGCCTTCGACCCACCTTGCTTTCGCTATTGCCATAGATTACACTCCTGCCTGCTGTTTACGACCGCCTGCAAGCAGGCGGCAAGCGTTAAGATAATGACTGTTATCAGGCTCGACCGGCCGGAAAACCGACCCTTCCCCGGGAGAGAGACGGGACAAGCGTCCTGCCCGGGTCTACTGGGAGAGGTCCAGGCCGAACCCGTAGGGGTAACCGGCACCCAGGGAAAGCGGCAGCTTGCCCTTGATCGGCATGATCAGCTCGCCGAAGATGTCCCTGACCAGCGCCGCCTGGCTTGCCGGGCAATCGGAGTAGAGGCAGAGATAGCAGTCGACCTCCGGGAAAAGAGTCAACATCCGGGGATCGCCGAAAGAGGCTACCATCACCCGCTGGCAGCTTTCGATCAGGCGCCTGACAAACTCCACTTGAGTCGGGGAGAAACCCAGCGCCGAATATTCCGGCGGCTGGTTGGGGAACATCGAGCAGAGGATGACACCGGCTGTCTGTGCTTCCTGCCAGGCTTTATTCAGCTTGGCAGTGGAGGCCCGGCTGTCTATCTGGCGGGCCGCCACCCGGTCGAAGGCTTTGCGCAGGGCTTCCTCGAGCGGCTTGTCCAGGGCCGGGTCGTGCCTGGCCGTAAAACTCAGGTTGAGCAGGGTCAGGTTCTGGCCGGGGTCCAGCGGCAGCAGGCCCTTGCGGTCGCGGAGCAGGGTGATCGAGTCCTCGGCGACCCGGTCGACGACCTCGAGGTTGGCGGGGCTGGCCACCTTGGAGTCGATCTCCTCCGGGTGAATGGACCCGGCGCCGATGTTTTTCATCTTGTCTTTCAAGGCCAGTATCCGCTCGGCGGCCTTGTCTATCCTGGAGAGCGGGATCTGTTCCCTGACCACCGCCTGGTAAAGGAGCTTGCGCACCCTTTCCGGCTCGGGCACCCCGAGCAGGACATCCACCCCGCCGTTGACCGCCCGCACCAGCATGGAGTCTTCCAGGAACCACGCCAGCGCAGGGTCTGTCAGGTCAGGACTGAGCACCACGCCCTTGAAACCACCTTCTTCGCGCAGGAAGACCTCGAGCAGGTTGTAGTTGGCCGTTACCGGGCTGCTTTCCCCGGTAATCAGGTCAGGCATCTCGCGCCAGTCGGCTGTCAGGGCCGCCAGCCCATCCTGGGAAAGGGTCTCGAAAATGCCGAGCTCCGTGTCGAGCAGCAGCTTGCGCAGGCTGTGAAGCCACTTGGAGCCGGTACACCGGCCCTGGTAGACCGCAGCCGCACCAGGGTAATATCGGGGTGCAGCCACCGAGCCCCCGGCATGCACTCCCTTGATAAAAGAGGTTGAGAACCTCTCCACCAGGTGCAGTTTTTCTCCGAAGACACGCACCGGCGGCAGGCCCTCGGGCAGCCCCGAGCCGAAACGGGTGCAGGTGGGCCCGAGAACGAGGTTTATCCCCACCGCGGACGCCTCCTCGGCCGTAACTCTGCCCGCCAGGTAGCCGTACTCTCTGGAGCGGGTGGCCCCGAAAGCCATGTTCGAGGGGAATTGGGTACCCCCGGGCAGCAGCGTGCCCAGGCCGTTTTCTATGTCGGCGGCTACCACCAGCGGCATCGGCGACTCCTGCTGAATAGCGCTGATCCTGGTGGCGCTTTCGTACAATTCGCCTTCCTTGACCAGTATACCGCCGATCAGCCCCTGGCTCGCAAGCTCCCGGCTGGAAAATGAGTACAGGCTTTTTTCCCTAGAATGAGAGCCACAGAAAGGGCTCCAGACCATCAGGCCGAGTTTCCGGTCGAGGCTAAGCCCATCCAGTGAGTCCCGGTTCGCAGCCGACATAAAACGCTCCTCATGCCTGAGTACTTTCTCCGTCTCTCTACCGGCGTGAAACCACAACAGCCGGTGTCGATTCCCGCATTGACGGGCCCCCTGCCAACGCTATTATTTTTATCGTTAAAATTATAATATAACCCTCCCACGCGCACAATCAAAAAACCGGTCGCGGACCGCTCCGTAAAGCCGCTGCCCCGGCCAGGTCCATCGCCGGCAGGAGTACTTTTCGGCAGCCGCCGCCCGACCCGGGCCGGTCGAACGGGCCGACCCTCTCCGGGCCGGAGAGCGGCTCTCCGGCGGATTCCGGGGGAAATCCCACTGTCTGCTGAAAAACACGTTTTTCAATGCTTGACAAAGCCGGAGAGTTTATATAGTGTAAACTTCGGACGCTGCCGGCAGGAATAACGGTTTTCTCGCGTCCCCGGTTCGAGAACGCTAACTTTTCAGCTCTGACAGAGGAGCGCCAGATGGAAATCCCCGTGGATCTTCTTTATACCAACGAGCACGAGTGGGTCAGCATCGAGGACGGCCTTGCCACTGTTGGTATCACGGATTACGCCCAGAAGGAGTTGGGAGACATCGTGTTCGTGGAGCTGCCGGAAGTGGGCACGGAAGTCGAGGCCACGGAGACATTCGGCACGATCGAAGCCGTGAAAACAGTCTCCGACCTTTTCAGCCCGGCCAGCGGCACGGTTGAGGAGGTAAACTCCGAGCTGGAGGACCATCCCGAGCTGATCAACCAAGACCCTTACGGTGAAGGCTGGATGATCAGGATCAAGATCAGCGAGCAGCCGGAAGACCTGCTGAGCGCCAAAGAGTACCGGGACATGATCTTGTGAGCCTTCATCTTTCTTTCCCCAGGTAACAGATGAGATACACCCCGCATACCGAGGCCGAAATCCGCCAGATGCTGGAGGTTATCGGCCTTGACTCGGTGGACCAGCTTTTCCGCTCCATACCTGAAAACGTGCAGCAAGCCTGCAGGCTCGACCTGCCTGAAGCCCTGAGCGAAATGGAAGTCTCCGAGCTGGTCGAGGAGCTGGCCCGCAGCAACTACGACCCGGCCTGCGTGGCTAGCTTCCTGGGCGGAGGGGCCTACGACCATTACGTGCCGGCCGTGGTGGGTCAGCTTATCTCGCGCAGCGAGTTCTACACCTCGTATACTCCCTACCAGGCTGAGGTGAGCCAGGGTACGCTGCAGGCGATCTACGAGTACCAGAGCCTGATCTGCCGTCTGACCGGCATGGACATCGCCAATGCCAGCGGCTACGATGGCGCCTCGGTGGCTGCGGATGCGGCGATGATGGCCTGCCAGGTGCACGGCGACCGGGAAACGGTGCTGGTCTCCGAGACTCTCAACCCGGCCTACCGCCGGGTCCTCGAGACCTACTGCTCGAACAGCGGCCACCGGATAGTGGCCGTACCCCCGGACGAGGGGGCCACCGACAGGGCAAAGCTCGGCGGACTGCTGGATGAAAAAGCGGCCTGCCTGATCGTGCAACAGCCCAATTTTTACGGGATCGTGGAGGATCTCGGGGCTTTGGGCGCAGGGGCAAGGGAGACCGGGGCGCTTTTCGCGGTGGTATGCGACCCGGTGGGGCTGGGGATCCTCCAGCCGCCGGGCGAGGCCGGGGCGGACGTGGCGGTGGGCGAGGGCCAGGCCCTGGGCGTGCCTCTATCCTACGGCGGGCCGTACCTGGGGTTCTTCGCCACCCGCGACCGCTACAAGCGCCAATTGCCCGGCAGGATCGTGGGCCGGACCGAGGACAGCCGCGGCCGCACCGGGTACGTGCTGACCCTGCAGACCCGCGAGCAGCACATCCGGCGCGAGAAAGCCACCTCCAATATCTGCACCAACCAGGCCCTGGTCGCCCTGGCGGCCACGGTCTACCTGGCCCTGACCGGCAAGCAGGGCCTCCGCCGGACAGCGGAGCTCTGCCTGCAGAAGGCGCACTACCTGGCGGAGCGTATCGCCGGGCTGCCCGGCTGGAGCCTGGCCTGGCCCGGGCGGCCTTTCTTCCGGGAGTTCGCGGTCAACGCTCCCGTGCCGGCGGCCGAGGTGATCGAGCGCATGCTGCAGAAAAATTTCCTGGCGGGGATCGACCTGGGGCGGTTCGATGACGGACTCGAGGGGAAGATGCTGGTGGCGGTTACCGAGCGCCGCACCAGGGCCCAGATGGACTCCTTTGTCGAGGCGCTGGGGAAGCTGTGAGGGAGTGAAAATTTAACAAGGCAAAGCTCTTCCATAACTCAGAGTTATATACCTTCAATAGCTTCGACTCCACCCTGCTAAAAAGAAACGTGTCTAAAACCTTCGACAATTTTATGCATCGAACCCTTTATCTTGTTATCAGGACACGCTATATTTGAAGCGAGGCCTGCTGACTGGCCGGGGGAAATTAGTGGTAAAGGAGACTGCAAGCTGATGCAGGTACCAATTCCTACGCCGATTCTAAGGTTGATTCACATTGACAACTTACAAATATACTTGCAGCGCAGAGGATTACACGCACCGAACCGCGAACCAAACAATGGATTGATCTATAGGACCATTCATAATATTGACATACAACTAAATCGCAGAATAAGACGTATCTTACTTGGACCTCAAGGTGTTATACACGATTATGTGGCATATTACTTCGGACCCCGCTCTCCAATGTTGTTTCAATTACACACGGGAAGGGTTGAAGGTTACCTTGAGGGTCAAGAGCCGTTGATATATCTTGTTTCCACGGCTCAGGCGGTTCAGGAAAGTGGGACAGGCTTCGTTTTTTCAAACGGCCACGGTATCGTCCATTATACTGACTGGTTTTACAATTTGAACGATCTGGATAAGGTCGATTGGGAAACAGTATACGGAAAAATATGGCTTAATACAGTCGAGGATATGGACAGGCAGCGGCGGAAACAAGCCGAGTTCATGGTATATCAATTCTGCGACTGGTCTTTGATCCACAGAATAGCAGTAATAAATGAAACTGTAAAAAGCCGCGTAGAGACAATTCTGCAGGGATTCCCGGCCGACCTGCATAAACCTGTCGAAATCCGGAGAGAATGGTATTACTAGGGAGAATCCCCTGATGATTGAAATAACCAGAGGTAATATCCTTGAAGCCGATGCAGAAGCACTGGTCAATACGGTTAACTGCATGGGTTATATGGGAAAGGGAATCGCTCTGCAATTCAAAAAGGCCTTCCCTGAGAACTTCAAGGCTTATCATCAGGCATGTAAAGCATCTGTGGTAAAGCCAGGCAGTATGTATGTTTTCCATACAGGAAATCTTTTTAATCCGAAATATGTCATCAATTTTCCAACTAAATACCATTGGAGAGGCAAATCCCGTCTTGAAGACATAAATTCAGGACTATCCGCCTTAATCGAAGAAGTCAGGCGGCTCGACCTCAAATCGATTGCAGTGCCACCCCTGGGCTGCGGTCTAGGAGGTCTTGATTGGGAAGTGGTCCGGCCTTTAATCGAAAAAACGTTCGAAGCCGTTCCCCGGGTAAAAGTTCTCCTTTATGAGCCGGCCGGAGCACCGGAAGCTAAAACCATGCCTGTAGGGACCGCAAGGCCCCGGCTGACGATTTCCCGTGCATTGCTTATCAAACTTATGCAGCAGTATTCGGAACTGAATTATCGCCTGACTCTGTTGGAAATCCATAAACTTGCCTACTTCCTGCAAGAAACAGGTCAGCCTTTAAAACTGCAGCTATCTCCTGGAGTATATGGACCTTACGCCCCTAATTTGAATAAAGTACTCGAATGCCTTGAAGGTCATTTTATCAGAGGGTACGGAGACACCCAGAAACCGGATGTCGAAATTGGGCTTATGGCCGGCGCCGCCGAAGAAGCCGACATGTTTCTCAGAAACGAACAAGAGGCAAAATTGCGGCTTGAAAAAGTCAACCAAGTAATAGATGGTTTCGAAACCCCTTATGGAATGGAGCTCTTGTCCTCAGTACACTGGGTTGCTGTTCATAAAAATCCACCCGTAAAAGAGCCTGAGATTGCCATAGAAAGAATCCAGAACTGGAATGACCGCAAACGAAAAATGTTCAAGCCCGACCACATAAAAATTGCCTGGAAAAGGCTACAGGAGGAAGGCTGGCTTTAGATTTACACTCTGCCTTTTCCTCTGCCATAATATCTCTGCTCTCGCAAAATTATTAAATATAAATATTACCCGATCCGCTGAGCAGTTTCGCCTGTAAAAAAGCCTCCGCCGGGCCGGCAGAGGCTTTTTATTTGATTAATTCCCAATACTCCCTATCTTCCAGCCTCCTCCCCGCATTCCCCGCACGCCGCAGTCTCCCAGCCTTGCATCCCCGCACCGGTGAAAGTGCTTTCGTACAGGTGCTCATCGAAAGCCGCCCTCCTGCCCCGGCACTTCTCGCGGGGGCACAGCTCGCAGTTGACAAACCGCCCGGCGGATGAGTACCTGACCCCGGAGAGCGACTTGCGCGGCCGCATCAGGAAGCTCCCGGTCAGCTCGACCCCGATCGCCCCGCGGACATCGCCGACCAGCTCGAAAAGCTGCCGCTGCTGGGACAGGGGCCAGTCTTGGAGCGAGCCGGGGTTCATGTTCGATTTTGCCGGCGTGTCCGCTCCCAGGGCAGTGTCGATCCTGCGGCTCACCGCCTCGAAAGAGCAGCGCAGGGCGAGTTCGCAGACCTCCTCCGCACAGAAGCGCAGCAGCAGATCTTCGTACGACTCGGCCCAGCGCTCCAACTCGACCCCACAGGTGGCCACGAACGCCGCCACCGGCCCCTCGCCCTGCCCGAGGTTCTCCCGCAGCAGCCTGCTGGAAAACCTCACCCCGCCCAGCACGATGAAATCCTCCCCTTTCTGTCCCTTCTCCACCAGGCGGAAACAGGCCCTGGGCCGTCCCACTCCGCGCGCCTGGCCGAGCAGGGACAGGGCTTCCCCGGCCTGGGGGCTTGTCTCAGGCAACTGCAGCCTTTGCAGCAGGTCGCCCGGCTCGACCTGCAGGGGTATGTCATCGAGCACGATCAGGTCCATAATCAAGCCAAGTGGAGATAATTATTTCTTTCCCGGGGGCGCGGGCCGCTCCGGCAGCCTGGTAGGTTTTTCGGCCAGTTTCTGCATGACCGCTTCGATGGCTTTCTCGAGCTGAGGGTCCCTGCCTGCGATAACTTCCTCGGGCAGGTTGTCCACCTCGATGTCCGGCGAGACTCCCTGGTTTTCCATGATCCACCTGCTGTCCATGCTGTAGGTGCTGAACTCCGGCCTGGTGATATAGCCGCCGTCCATCAGGGGCATGTAGCCGCGGATGCCCACCACACCGCCCCAGGTGCGCCGCCCGATCAGGGGGCCCAGGCCGTACTCGCGGAAGAAGTAGGGGAAAATGTCGCCGTCCGAGGCGCTGTACTGGTTGATCAGGCAGGCCATCGGCCCATCGAATGAGGCGCGCGGGTAGGTGTCCGGCGCTCCGTTGCGCGGGGCGCCCATGCCCACGGTGCGGCGGCGCAGGCGCTCGAGGATCATCTCGCTGACAAACCCCCCTCCGTTGTAGCGCACGTCGATGATCAGCGCTTCCCGGTCGAGCTGGGCGTAAAAGCGCTTGACAAACTCGCTCAAGCCCTCGAACCCCATGTTGGGGATATGCAGGTAGCCGACCCTGCCGCCGGTGGCCTCGAGCACCTTGCGGCGGTTGCCCTCGACCCACTCCAGGTAACGCAGGGGCTGCTCATCGCCCACCGGCTTCACACGGACACTGCGCGCCTCGGCGGTATCCGGCCTCCCGGACACGGTCAGGACCACCGCCCGGTCGGCTTTGCCCTCGAGCAGGCTGTAAGGGTTGACCGAGGCACTCAGCGGCTCGCCGTCAACTGCCAGCAGGTAGTCTCCCATGGAGACATTGACACCCGGCTCGGTGAGCGGGCTGCGGGAGTCATCCTTCCAGTTCTCCCCCGGCAGGATATGGCTGAACCGCCAGCAGCCGTTCGCAGCCTCGAATTCGCAGCCCAGCAGGGCGGACTTCACCCGCTCGACTTCCGGGTAGTCTCCGCCGCCCACGTAGGTGTGGCT
>JAFGTO010000060.1 GCA_016934095.1 Candidatus Glassiibacteriota bacterium | reverse complement strand
GTGATAGCCAGCGGCTGGTACATCTGGCACTGCACCGACCTGGATACCGGCAGGGCCGAGATGGGCAAGTTCGCCGTGATCCAGTAAAGACTCTACTGCTCTTGCAGAAGTTGATACCTGCGGCGGCCCGGCACAGTTGGAATGTCGGGCCGCCGTTTTTTTGGTTGTCCCGGGAAGGCTGAGTGCTTAATCTTATAGGGCCTGCTATCGTGATTTGCAGGATAAAGGCCGGGATGGTTCTAACACCGCAGTATACATAAAGATACCAGAAACTTGCAGGGGCAGACCCGCGTGCCTGCCATTCAAGGAGGATCGAAATGAAGACAGACAACATGGACCGCCGGAAGTTTCTCGGCCGGCTGGGGGCTGCTGGCATGGCGCTGCCCCTGGGCATAACGGGCTGCGGCAATGCCGAAAAGGATGCCCCAACTGCCGGAGGGCAGCCGGAGCTCAGCGGGCCCAGGGTGGGCCTGTGCACCATCGCTTTTCAGGAGCGCCCGCTGGATGAGGTGCTCGAGCTGGCGGCGCGGGTCGGTTTCGACGGGGTCGAGCCGTGGGGCAAGCCGGACCACCTGCCGCTCACCAGTCCCGATGACCGGGTGCTCGAAATCAGGGACAAGGTCCGCAGCCTGGGTCTCGAAGTGAGCCATTACGGCTGCTATGTGCGGCTGGGCGACGGCCAGGAGCCGGCGGAAAAAGACCGGGAGATGGACCGGGTGATCAGCATAACCGGGATGCTGGGAACCGGAATCGCCAGGATCTGGGCCGGCACCAAAGACAGCGAGGAGCTGGATGAGCGAGACTGGCGGCTGATGGTCGAGGACGGCAAACGGTTCTGCGCCAGGGCAGAGGAAGCGGGCGTCCTCCTGGCCATGGAGATGCACAGCAACAGCGTGACCAACCGCGCGGCCGGTGCTGCCAGGCTGATCGAGCTGGTGGGCAGCCCGGCGCTCAGGGCGAACTACCAGGCCATTTTCGGCCCCGGGGGAGAGGATTTCTACCAGAGGGCTCGCACCGTGGGACCCTGGGTGGTCATGGTGCACGCCCAGAATTCCAGGGCTGGGGAGCATGAGCAATGCCTGATCGAGGAAGGCGACCTGGACTTCCGCAAACTCTACGGCATCCTGAAGAACGAGTTCGGTTTCGAGGGTTATTTCGAGGTGGAGTTTGTCAGGGGCCGCTCCTACGAGGAGAAAGTAGCTGCGCTGGAAAAGGACTGCGCTTACCTGAAAAGCATCCGGGCCTGACAGCCCCGGGGCTTGCCTGCAGGTCAGCCGGTCTGTAAATTGCACGGTGCCGGCTTTCCGGCTGTAACCCCGGCAGAGGAGAGATCGACTTGGCAAGTGCGCAAGGATTCAGGCTGCCCTGGCTGGTGCGGGGGGACATCGATGGTTTTTTCGGGCTGATTGTCGACAACCTGGTGCAGCTCCTGGTGGTCAGCGGCCTGTTGACCGGCATCTACGGCATGCCGGCGGAGATTGTCTACGGCGTCATTTTTCCCGGGGCCGCGGTCTCGCTGCTGTTCGGCAACGCCTTCTACACTTTCCAGGCCAGGCGGCTGGCCCGGCGCGAGGGCCGGGAGGATGTCTGCGCCCTGCCCTACGGGATCAACACCCCCTCGATGTACGCGTTCACTTTCTTTATCATCGCGCCGGTCTGGGCGGCCAACTGCGACCGTCTCGGGGATGCGGACGCCGCCAGGCTGGCCTGGCATGTCTGCCTGGCCGCGGGCTTCCTGAGCGGAGTGCTGGAGCTCTCCGGCGCCGCGATAGGGGCCTGGGTCCGCCGGGTAACCCCGCGCCCGGCGCTGCTGGCTACCCTGGCGGGCATAGCTATCTCGCTGATCTCGATGCCCTTTGTCATCCACATGTTCTCCAGGCCCCTGCTTTGCTTCCTGCCCCTGGCCATCATCCTGGCCTGTTATTTCGGGCGCCTGCGCCTGCCTTTCGGACTGCCCGGCGGGTTCGCCGCTGTCGCCGCAGGCGCGGCCCTGGCCTGGCTGGGCGGACTGATGGACCCGGAGGCGGTGCGTTCCTCGCTGGCGGGGATCGGCCTGCACCCGCCCAGGCTGATGGCGGGCGAGGTCCTGGGCGACCTCGACTTGCGGGTCCTGGTCAATTCCCTGCCCATAATCGTGCCGATGGGCCTGATCAATGCCATGGGCACCCTGCAGAATATCGAGTCGGCCGAGGCCGCGGGAGACAGCTACCCGGTGGCTTCCACCATGAGTGTCAACGGCCTTGGATCGATTGTCGGCGCCTTGTTCGGCAACTGTTTCCCCACCACGGTCTATATCGGGCACCCGGGCTGGAAAGCACTGGGCGCGCGCAGCGGGTATTCCCTGCTCAACGGAGCGGTGATCACCCTGCTCTGCCTGAGCGGTGCGCTCGGCGTGCTGGTGAGCCTGGTGCCCCCGGAGGCGGCTTACCCGATCCTGCTCTATATCGGGCTGGTGATCTGCTCCCAGGCCTTCTCTGCGGCGGACAAGCGGCATTTCCCGGCGGTCTGTGTGGGCCTGGTGCCCGGCATCGCCGCCTGGGGCCTGATGCTGGTGGGGTTCTCGCTTACCGCGGCCACCGGCGGCAGGTTCGACCTCAGTATTGCGGAGACTTTCAGGAGCATGCTCGACTTCGACCTGCAGGGCCTGATGAACCTAGCCGGCGGTTTCCTCTTTTCCGCCATGTTCCTGACCGCCATCACGGTCTATTTCATCGAAAACGACTTCTACAGGGTCATCCTCTGGAGCCTGGCGGCCGCGGCTTTCGCTTTCTTCGGCCTGATCCATTCGGGGACCATTGTCGCCGGCCAGTTCACCGACCGTGTCGCCGTGGGTGCGGCGTGGCGGTTCTCGCTGGGCTACCTGATGATCGCCGCCATGGCCGGTGTCTTCATGCTGCAGCGGACACGCGGAAATAACCGGAACGAAGAAAAAGGACGGAGCAATGCCTGAGCTGCTTTTCGGGACCGGCGGAGTGCCACATTCGGCGAAAGACCGGAGCGTGCCGGCCGGTGTCAGGAGGATCAGCGAGCTGGGGCTGGGTTGCATGGAAGTGGAGTTTGTCCACGGGGTGCGAATCAGGCGGGAGGCGGCCGGGGAGGCCGGCAAAACGGCCGCCGGCCTGGGAGTTACCCTGACCTGCCACGGCCCTTATTACATCAACCTCAACTCCGAGGAGCCCGAGAAAAGGGAAGCCTCGGTCAGGCGTATCCTGGACACGGCCAGGGCCGCGCACTGGCTGGGTGCGGTAAGCTTCACTTTCCATCCCGCATTCATGATGAAAAAAGACCCGGAAGAGGTCTACCGGGTGGTCAGCACGGCGCTGGCCGAGATTTCCGCCACAGTCCGGCAGGAGGGCCTCGAGGTGCGGATCAGCCCGGAGCTGACCGGCAAGCCGACCCAGTTCGGCAGCCTGGAGGAGCTGCTGCGCCTGAGCCGGGAGGTGGAGAACATCCATCCCTGCATCGATTTTTCCCATTACCACGCCCGTACCGGCGGGGCGCAGAACAGCTACGGGGAGTTCTGCGGCACCCTGGAGGCGGTCGGGAAAGCCCTGGGAAAGCCCGCCCTGGAGCAGCTTCACATGCATGTCTCTGGCATCAATTATACCGGGAAAGGCGAGCGCAACCACCTCGACCTGCCCGAGAGCGACCTGAAATATGTAGAACTGCTCAGGGCGCTCAAGGAGTTCGAGGTCGGCGGCCAGCTTATCTGCGAAAGCCCCAGCCTGGAGGAAGATGCCCGGCTGCTCAAGGATACCTACCTGGGACTTTAGGTCTTCAGGGCGGCTGGGCGAGAAAGGTCCGGAACGGGGGGAAATACTATTGTTCCGGCACGGCTCTGTATTGACAACCAGGGAAGACGCTTGCTCAGACTTCCATGAACTTCTCTTTGGGGGCCCCGCATTCAGGGCAGACCTCGGGGGGCTCATCGCCATCGTGGCGGTAGCCGCAGACAGTACAGACCCAGGTTTTCATCGCATCTCCTCGCTCGTTTGAAAAGCAGACATACCCGGCCTGCCGGCCGGGAAGGCTCGAGTCAGTCAGGAAACTTGTCGTGGTAAAGTGTTGTCTGGCTCCGCTGAGTGTTTAATTGCGAGCGCGGGGATTTGTTACACAAGGTGCCCGCAGCATTACGACCGGCCCTGGTTTGATCTCGCTTCCGGGTGTGCAGGGCCTCAGACATTGAAGCGCACCTGCACGATGTCCCCATCCGCCACCTTGTAGTGCTTGCCTTCCAGGCGCAGCTGGCCTGTCTCTTTCATCCGGTGCATGTCCGGCTCGGCGATGAAATCCTCGAACGCCACCACCTCTGCACGGATGAACCCGCGCTCCATGTCTGAGTGGATCTTGCCTGCGGCGGCGGCCATCTCGGTGCCCTCCTCGACTGTCCAGGCGCGCACCTCATCGCTGATCACGGTGAAGAACGAGATCAGGCTCAGCAGCTTGTAGCTGGCCCGGATGAACTTGTCCAGCCCGGGTTCTTTTATTCCCATGGCCTCCATGAACTCGGCCTGCTCTTCCGGCGCCAGCTCCGCGATCTCCTGCTCCAGCCCGGCGCAGAACCCGATGATCCCCTCGAACCTGCCGGAGAGGGCGGGGTCCGGCTCAATGTTCTCCTCGCCGGTATTGACCAGGACCAGCCGCGGCTTGAGGCTGAGGAACTGGAAGTTGGACAGCATCTGTTCTTCGTCCCGGCTCAGGGAGGCCCGGCGCAGCACGGTGCCGTTTTCGAGACAGCCCCGGCAGCGGTCCAGCAGCTCGTACTCCGGCGAGGACTTCTTGCCCTCTTTTTCCAGCCGCGCCAGGCGTTTCTCGACCACCAGCAGGTCGGCCAGGGCCAGCTCCTCATCCAGGCTCTCGATGTCGAGCGCCGGGTCGATCCTGCCCAGCGGATGCTGGACTGCTTCGTTCGCGAAAGCGCGCACCACGAAGGTGAAAGCATCCACCGTGCGCATCCAGCCCAGCTCCTCGGCCGAGAAACCGCCCTTGCCGACGGACCCGGTGATCCCGGCCATGTCGACAAAATTTATCTCGGTGGGGGTGGTTTTTTGGGGCTTGAAAATGCCGGCCAGGGCATCTAGGCGTGGGTCGGGTACTTGTATCCGGCCGACATTCGCCTTTTTCTCGGCGGCGTGGAAGCTTTCCGCGCGGGCGTGCTGGCCGGTCAGGGTGTTGAAAACGGTGGTCTTTCCGGACAGAGAGTAACCTATGATCCCGATTTTCATAAGCCGAAGAGGATCTCGGAAGACGGGGTTACCGTGCGGCAAGCCGGGTGCAGGGCCCGGTGCGCGGGGCCGCAAGCGGCCATGCCGGTCGCCGGCCGTGCCGGCAGGCGACCGGTAAAACCGATGAAGCGGGACGGCAGGTGATGCCTGTTTGTCTTATTCCTGAGAGGAACTGGTCAATCACGGTCCTTTTCCGCGGAAGTGTCCGCAGAATAAGTTTTCGAGGACGCCGGTCTGTCTTCCCGGTAAAGCTCGTCGTTTCTCGGCAGCTCCTCTTGAATGTCTTTCACGCTCTTCTTGAACATGCGGATACTCTTTCCCAGCGACTGACCGATCTCCGGCAGGCGTTTGGCACCGAAAAGCAACAGGGCGATCAGACCGATTATTACCAGTTCCGTAGTCCCGATATTAGGCAGCATGGTTCCTCCTCAAGGTGCCCGGCAATAGTGTTTCCGACTGCAGAAGGAATGCCGCAAGCGCCTGCAGCCGGTTATAATTCGCTTGGGTAACGGGTGAACTCGTACAGTTAAAATTATCACTAAAGGGCGAGAAAGTAAAGGACAATCGGCTTTCACCTCCGGTATCTAGCGGTCGTTCATAAGGCTGCGCCAGAGCAGCTCCAGCGCCTTGACAGAGCTGCGCAGGCGCACCTGCTCGCGGTCCCCGGTGAAACCGAACCGCTCGACCTTGGTTGCGGCCGGTGAGCTGAGACCGATATAAACAGTACCTGCCGGTTTTTCAGCAGTGCCCCCGGCCGGCCCGGCGATACCGGTGACGGCTATCGTGTAGTCGGCCCCGGTGCGTGCTTTCATTCCCTCGGCCATGGCCCGGCAGACCTGCTCGCTCACCGCCCCGTGCCCGGCGATCAGCTCCTCAGGCACGCCGAGGAAAATACTCTTGGCCCGGTTCGAGTAACTGACCACCCCGGAGTGGAAATAGTCGCTGCTGCCGGGAAGGTCGGTCATGCTCTTGGCCAGCAGGCCCCCGGTGCAGCTTTCGGCCAGGGCGAGCTTGAGGCCCTTGCCGGTGAGCAGCCCGGCCACTACCTGGTGCAGGCTGCGCTCATCCCGGCTGTACACGTACTCCCCGGCGGCGGCGGCCACCGAGTCCGCCACGCGGCGGACAGCCTCCTGGCCGGTTGTGG
>JAFGTO010000444.1 GCA_016934095.1 Candidatus Glassiibacteriota bacterium | reverse complement strand
TGCAGCCGTATGTCGGCGAGCACCAGGCAGGCATCGACGAGCTGCTGGTGGAGCATCAAGAGGCGCAAATCCGGGTCATCGAGCACTTTTTTCTCAGCCACCAGCTCGCAGGCATAGCTGCACCAGCCGTCCTCCAGCACGCCGCCCCGCGAGAGCAAAGCCGCCGGGGAACCCTCGTTCTTCCGCACGCTGAGCAAGGTGTGCCGCCCCGGGTAAAGCTCACGGATTACGGTCAACAAGGCCCGCTGACGCGAGTACAGGGGGGCTGCAGCCTCCAGCCCGCTCCTCTCCCCGGCCCGGCCGGCATCGCCGGGAGTGATACAGAAGAAAGCCCGGCTGTCTTTCTCCAGCGGTGGAGCTGGAATGTAACCCGCCTGCGGGATTGCGGCGCGCTCGAAGAGGGGTGTCTCCATGATTTTCAGCTCATCGGCCCCCGGCAGGCTCACCAGCCCGGCCTGTTCCACCGACCGGCGCACCCGGTCGATAGTCCCCTTCCAGAATCCCGGCAGGTCTTCAACCGGGACCTCGCCCTGTATCCGCTCCAGTTGCCGGCGCCAGTCATCCGGCCCTTCCATGCGGGAGGCAGCCTTTTCCAGCTTGCCGCTTATCCTGTCCGCTTCCCTGCGGGCCGTCCCGCTCAAAGCCTGGTGGCTCGCCTCCAGCTTGTGTTCGCGCCTCAGCAGAAAGTCGAACAGCTCGGGCCCTATGCTGAAATTACCGTTGGACCTGGGCTCGACCTCGTTCAAGAGGAAATCGAGGTACTCATCAAAAGCGGCCAGCACCTCGCCGGTGTACTTCTCCAGGACCTGGCCCAGCTCCGGGACCTCTTTTTTCAGCAGACCGGTCAGGTGCTCCAGGCACTCCCTGCCGGCCGCAGTCATCTCGACAGCGGCCTGGGTCCAGAGCAGCGGGATGTTATCCCCGTATGTCAGGTTCAGCTTTCCCTCGGAAAGCAGGCGGGGGATTTCCCTCATGCGGTCGATGGCCCGCAGAGCCCGGTAATGGAACGGCTCGCTGCTCCTGGCAATCAACTGATAAAGCCCATATACCGCCAGCCGCGGATAGGTCCCTGCATCACGGTCCAGGCTCTGGAGCTCTTCTTCCATCCTGATCCCTACTTCCAGGGCGCCGCTGATTATCAGCAACTCTGGGTCCAGAGCGCCTGAGCTCTCCAGCGATTTTATCTGTTCCAGGTATTCCTTTTTCTGCCTGAGCTTGTTTTTTCTCGAGACCAGGTCCAGCTTCTCCAGCCGGTCATCGTAACGGTGGATCCCCACCATGGTGGCTTCCACCGGGTTTTCTCTCCAGATGAACTCCTGTATTTCCTTGACCAGAGAATCGTTCCCGCTTGTCATCCAGGCTCCGACAGGGTAAACAAAGAGTTTCCGCGTGAGGAATCACATGAACTTGATAGTATATTTCACCGTTGTTTTTCCGCCGGCTCTCACTCTCGGGCTGAACCTGATGCGGCCGGCATCTATGGTCAGGTATTCATGCGAATGCTCGAGCATGGTCCAATCGCCGGGCAGGTTTTCCTCGACCTCGACAGCGACATCCTGCTTTTTCCGGTTGGTCAGGGTGATTTCGACAGTCGCCTGGCGCAGGCGGTCCGAGAGCTTGGTGAACTCGGTCTGACGCCTCTCGGCAGTCAGGTCGAAAGCGGTGCCCGCCCGGATCGAGACCTTTTCCTCCTGCGGAACGTGCCCGATCCTGTCTTCACCCAGGAAAAACATGGCACCGTCCGGCTCGCGGCGGTAAATCCTGACCAGTCCGGCAGGCAGGGGCATACCCGGGTAATTCCCGCCGCCGTTGATCCAGTCGAGGTACATGGCTACTTTCAAGTCCCGCGAGGGCTCCGCTACGCGGCCGTAAAAGAAATCCCGGCCGCCTGCCAGGCTGTAGCGCCTTTCTACTTTCACCCGGTCCAGCCCGAACAGCTCCACCTGCTTGGACTGCTTGTTATCGATATCAATATGCCGGCCCAGGGTATAACGGTAATAGTCCTGCAGCTGCTCCCGGAGGAAACCCTCCGGCCGGGGCTCATCGGCGGCTTTCGACATTCCGGCCGCCCTGACGGCCATCAGCTCCACCATGGGCCGCTCCTGACGTACGCGGCTGATCTCTCCGGCCACCAGGGTCAGCTCGCAGTCAGGGTAATCAAGCCCGCTCCGGTTGTCCAGGGTAACCCAGGCGGAAAGCCCTGCATCGGAGTCGCCGGCCAGGGACAGCACGTAATCGCACCTCCAGCCCATCCCGCCGGTCAGGTAGGACACCTCGACCTTGCTCTGGCCGGCGCTCCTGCCCTGGACCAGCCAGGTCAGGGTCGGCCGGTCGGTCAGGTTTGCGGGCACTTCCGGCAGGATGAAACGCCCCTCGGGGTCTACTTCGATCCGGTCGCCGATCCTGACTATCCGCCCGCCTTCGAGACTCAAGAGGGTCCCCTCCACCTGCTCGGGGGTATTGGTCCGCTTGTCCAGGCGCTCCAGGATCACCGTCTTGCCGATAAAGTGCTCCAGCAGGCTCCCGGCCGACAGGAGATCGTAAGTATAACACTGCTCGAGGACTTTCAGCTCTTCGCCGGTATCGACCAGCACCGAGTTCGGCACCAGCTCCCGGGCGACATCCTGGAAACGCAGCTCGAACAATCCCTCTTTGCGGGGAACCGTACGGACTTCGCGCACCAGAGCCAGGTCCTGGTTGTAAACCACCAGGGAGAGCGACCGCGGCCCATCGGCAGCGGAGCTGGCCACCAGGGTCCGGGCCTTTGCGGCCGCAGTCCCAGGAGCGGCAGCGCACAGAAGGAGAATAAAAAGCATTACCAATTGCCTGCTGTAGCCTCTCACCTCGGTTCCCCCAGGGTTATCAGTTAAACTGCAAAGTAAAATACCGCCCCGGCTCCTAACTAAAAGTATCGTTCGCCCCGGTAGATTGTCAACTTTATTTCCCCGGGCCGCCTCGATGATACAAGATACTCAAACCGGCATCCGGGGCACGAACTGGCCGGTAAAGACCTGGCTGAAATAACGGTCGGTCATGGTGGCCAGGTAGTCGCGCACCTTTTCAGCGGGCGAGGTCTCTGCCAGGTATTCCCCGGAGCGGTTATTGAGGAAGTGCTTGAAGATTATCGAGGAGGTGCGCTTGTTCTCCAGGTCATCGAGGAAATGCGCGAACATCAGCCGGAAAGCCCCGGCGATACGGTCCCGCTCCCGGCGGATTTCCCGGTGGGAGTAGATCATCCTCTGGTTGAAGTCGCGCAGGCCGAGAAAGGCCTTGAACACCTTGCCGCTCAGGCGGACAAAGTCATGGTCGAGGCTGTTCGTTACCAGGTCGCAGACCAGGGAATTGATAATCCGGCTGTTGGATACTCCGAGGGTCAAGGCGATCTCGGCGGGCAGCTCGTCTTTTTTGAGCAGGCCCAGGCGGAGGGCATCCTCGAAATCCTGGCCCACGTAGGCCACGGTGTCGCACATGCGCACCACGCAGCCCTCGAGTGTCGAGGGTACCCAGTCCGGGCGCTGGCCGGCGGAGGCCAGGGCGATGTATTCCCCGATGTCCCGCTCGCTGCGGCTGCGGAACGGGGCCAGGCTTTCCAGGGCTGATTCCCCGTCATGGAACAGCATCCCGTCCCGTACCTGGAAAGTCAGGTTAAGCCCCTGGTTGCGGCTGGCGATCCGGTCCACGTAATACAGGCCGTGAACGTTATGGAGGAAATGGCCTATCCCGTAGCTGTGGCACAGCTCGTCCAGGATCGCCTCCCCATCGTGCCCGAACGGCGGGTGCCCGAGGTCGTGCCCCAGGGCGATAGCCTCGATAAGGTCGAGGTTCAGCCTCAGCAGCCGCCCGATTGTGCGGCTGATCTGCGAGACATGGATGGTGTGGATGGCCCGGTTGGTGATATGCTCATCGAACTGCGAAGCGAAGTAGACCACCTGGGTCTTGCCCACGTAGCGCCGGAAAGCGCCGCTGTAGAGGATGCGGTCGCGGTCGCGGGCGAACTCGCTGCGGAAGTCCTCATCCTCCAGTGGCCTGGCGCGCCGGGCGCTGCCGTGCGGGGTGGCGAACCGTGAAAGGCTTTTATCTTCCCCGGCCAGCAGCCGGCGGCTCAAACTCTGCAGCTTGTCCAAGACAGTCGTTTCTCCGTGGTCAGTTTAACGGGCCGCGCTTACAGAAGGTAAAACCTGACATGCCGCTGAAAGCAGCGTCTTGAAGAAAACATATATAACGGATTACGGCTGTCAAGGGAAGTTTCTGTCTCGGGAGAACTACATCCGGCAAGAGGGCGGTGGCCGGACAACATATTCGATTCTTACATTTGCAACATATGCAGTGATCTCCTGCAATTGGAGTCAATAAATTACCCCGGGCTCGAACACCAGCAGGTAGAGGCGAAACCCCCGCACGCTCC
>JAFGTO010000443.1 GCA_016934095.1 Candidatus Glassiibacteriota bacterium | reverse complement strand
CTCTCCGGGCCTTTTCCGCGGAAGGGACTACCGTCTCGACCAGTCGGTCGAGCAGGACGAAACACAGCGCCGCAGCGGCCGAGCCGCTGAGGACCGAGACCAGGTTCACGGCCGCCGCAGGCTCCGGGAGCCAGCGACAGACCCCGGCGAAGAAAGCGCTGATTATCAGGTACAGCAGGTTTCCCGGCGCATAAGGCAAACCGGAAAACAGCGAGTTCACCACCCAGGCAGGGGAATTCCACACTCCCAGGGTGGGTGCCATGGTTAAACCGTAAATCACCAGGGAAGATGCAAAGACAAGCCAGGCGAATCGTGTTCTGTTCATTTTACCGTTATTCTCCTCCAGTGGCTCTCCCCGTTGGGATCTTTAAAGAAATTCTCATTACCGGGGTATCCGGTAATCAGCAGAAAGGATTGATCAGGAGAAAAAGTCTTGGTTCTTGAGGCGCCGCTTCCATTTTCTTCTTATACCTGGCAGAACTGTCAATCGTTCGATTTTACACTTCCGGCTGCCGTGTACGGCCGACCGGCACCGGAAAACATGTTGAACCAAGCAGCGGGCGCCTCCCCCGCAGCGAGCTGCGAAGGGTCTTCGATTTTTTACTTATCGCTCGCGCTGCCGGCCGTCTCGAACCGGCCGGGACACCGGGATCCGGTCCCGGAGCGAGATCCGGCCCGGTCAACGTCAGGGCTTTCCCCCGGGGATGCCGGCACGGACCCCCCTGGCGAGGAACTGCCCGGCCACCGCCACGGCCCGGGATACCGGGCCTGCATCGTGCACCCTTAAGTAATCCGCCCCGGCCAGGGTGGCCACGGTACAGGCGGCCAGGGTCCCCTCGAGCCTGTCTTCCGGGTCCGGCTGACCGGCCAGGGCCATGAAAGACTTACGGGAAGGCCCTACCACCAGGGGCCGCCCCAGAGAAAAGAACTCCCCCAGCCCGGCGATCAGCCGGTAGTTGTCCCCGGCCGACTTGCCGAACCCGATCCCCGGGTCCAGGGCGATGCGCTCCGTGTCGATGCCGGAAGCGGCGGCGCGCTCCAGGCGTGCGGCGAAGAAGTCGTAAATCTCGCCGGTCAGGTTCTCATAGTGCGTGTCTTGCTGCATGGTCCGGGGCTTGCCCCGCATGTGCATGATCACGTAGCCCGCACCCAGCCCGGCCACCGTGTCGAGCATCTTTTCATCCAGCAGCCCGGCGCTGACATCATTGACCAGGTGCGCGCCCGCGTCCACCGCAGCGCGGGCCACGGATGCCTTGTAAGTATCGACCGAGATCAGCGCCCCCGGCAGCCGGGCCGCCAGCCCCCGTATCACCGGCACCACCCGGGCGATCTCCAGGTCCGCCTGGACCGGCTCCGCGCCCGGCCTGGTCGACTCACCTCCCACGTCGATGATCTCCGCCCCCAGCTCGAACATGCGCCGGGCCTGCTCCAGGGCCGGGTCCCGGGACAGGTAGCGGCCTCCATCGTAAAAAGAGTCGCCGGTAACGTTGAGGATACCTATGATCCGCGGGTTTCCGCAGCTTTCGTGCTTATGCGGGCCGCCGATTTTCCAGGTCCAGGGATATCTGTTCACCAGCCAGGCCTCCGCAAACCTGCAGCCTCCAGCGACACCGGTTTGAAGGCAAAACATCCCCGCACGGTGCAGGGCTGATAAAACTAAAGGAGGGTAAACCCCTCCTTCTTGTTCCGCCAACCCATCCCAGCGGCTGGAATCTCGCTCCCCGCACCCTGCTGTCCCCGGTGCCCGGGGCTGAAAGGAGGATTAAAGCCGGTTCCAACGGCTTCAGTCCTTGGTTTTTGCCTTCCCTGCGGACTTGTCTTCCCCGACAGAATCCACCTTCAGGGAGGTCCCCTCATCCGAGGTCGAAACCAGTTCTTTTTCCCCGTCCGCGGCGGTGGCCTTTTGCGACGGTTTTCCGGGCCGGCCAGCCGTCTTTTTGCCTGCACCCTGCTGACGTCTGGCAATGCGCGGCGTCCTGCCGGCCCTGCGCTTTTCCGCCTTGCCCCTCGCCGGTTTATCAGGCTTGAGCTCCGGCAGCTTCCCGCCGGCAATAATCAGGTCTATTTCCTCGGCATCCAGCACTTCCCGCTCCAGCAGCGCCTCGGCCATGTTTTCAAGTTTTTCGCGGTTGGTGCGAAGCAGGTCCATGGCCTCGCAGTAGGCCCAGTCGATCAGCTTCCTCACCTCACGGTCGATCAGGCGCGCGGTGGCCTCGCTGTAATCCTGGTGCTGGGCGATCTCGCGGCCCAGGAAAATCTGTTCCTCTTTTTTGCCGAAAGTAAGCGGCCCGAGGGCCTTGCTCATCCCCCAGTTGCAGACCATCTTGCGGGCAAGGTCCGTGGCCCGCTCCAGGTCGTTCCCGGCCCCGGTGGTCATCTCTCCCAGGACCAGCTCCTCGGCACATCTGCCGCCCAGCAGGGCAATCAGGTTGTTCTGGCACCATTTCTTGGAGTAGAGGTGGCGGTCTTTCTCTGGGAGAAAATGGGTGACCCCCAAGGCCATGCCGCGCGCCACGATGGTCACCTTGTGCACCGGGTCCGCGCCGGGAGTGAGTTTCTGCACCAGGGTATGGCCGGACTCATGGATGGCGATCTGCTTTTTCTCCTCCTCGCTGATCACCATGCTCTTGCGCTCTGCGCCCATCATCACCTTGTCCTTGGCATCCTCCAGGTCCTTCATGGTCACGTTTTCGCGGTTGCGGCGTGCGGCCAGCAGGGCCGCCTCGTTGACTATGCTCTCCAGCTCGGCCCCGCTCAGGCCCGGCGTGCCCTTGGCCAGCACCGGCACGTCCACGTCCCCAGCCACCAGGATATTTTTCAGGTGAACCTTGATGATTCCCTCCCGGCCGCGTACGTCCGGGCGGTCGACCACGATCTGGCGGTCGAAGCGGCCCGGTCTCAGCAGCGCCGGGTCCAGCACATCGGGACGGTTGGTGGCGGCCAGCAGGATCACTCCCTCGTTCGATTCAAACCCATCCATCTCGACCAGCAGCTGGTTCAGCGTCTGCTCGCGCTCGTCGTGCCCGCCGCCCAGACCGGCTCCGCGGTGGCGGCCCACCGCATCGATCTCATCGATGAAAATGATGCACGGGGCGTGCGACTTGCCCTGCTCGAAAAGGTCGCGCACCCGCGAGGCGCCCACCCCCACG
>JAFGTO010000442.1 GCA_016934095.1 Candidatus Glassiibacteriota bacterium | reverse complement strand
CGCGCGGCATCCATCACGATCAGCAGGATATTGGGAGGAGGCCCTGCCGGCCTGGAGGGGCCGAGACAGCCCTGGCAGCAGACGGCAGCGAGGACCAGGGCCGCTGAAAACCGGGCAAGGTATTTTTTATTCATCTTCGCTCGCTCTGCCAGAGCGGCCGGGCCGGTGAATGTCAACAGTATTTATCCCTACCCCATGGCCTCGATTTCCTCGCGGGTGTACTGGCGCCCGCCGTTCATCGAGGACTCGTAGGCCATGAAAGCTGCCACGCTGGGCTTGCGCGCGGTCCCGGCACCCATCAGGGGCTCGACCCCGTCCAGGATGCAGTCGTAGAAGTGCTCGAACTCACGTCCCGTGGACAGCTCGTAGTCCCCATCCACTTCCTTCTTGAACTCCTTGGGCTTGGTCATGCTGCTGCTGCTGACATCCTCGAGGCTCTGGCCGAGCTTGACCGCGGTGAACTTGTGCTCGATCCCGAAGCTGTCCAGGTGGCGGGCCGCCTTCTCCCAGTAGATCTTGATACTGCCGCCGTCGCTGACAATGGTGCCGTGGGTGCCTTGCAGGATCCAGCCGACGCCGCGGTAGGTGTTGGAGAAATGTCCGGTGCCGAACCCCAGCACGCCGTCCTCCATCTCCCAGGCGCCCATCACGCTGTCGTGGTGCTCGCGGCCGTCTTTGTAAACCATGATCTCGCCGTAGAAGCCGGCTTTTACCGGCATGGTGCCCAGGATGTGCAGCACCTGGTCGATCTCGTGGGTCACCACCTCGGTCAGCACGCCGCCGCAGTACTCCTTGTAGAGCCTCCAGTTGAGCACCCGCTCCCACTCGGCAGGCACATCCTCCTTTTTCCAGGTCTGGTTGCGGTCGAAATGCACCGAGAACTGGGTCGCTTTGCCGATCGAGCCGGCTTCGTAGATACGCTTGGCCTCGGCCAGGCACTCGTTGAGGTGGCTCTGGTAGCCCACCAGGTAAACCTTGTCGGCGTGTTCGGCGGCCGCGGCCGCCATCTGGTTGACCTGCTTCATGTTCAGCCCCATGCTTTTCTCGCTGAACACGTGCTTGCCGGTCTCCAGGGCGGCGATACACATCGGCACGTGCAGGTAGAGCGGGGTGGAGACGATGACCGCATCCAGGTCCTTGCGCTCGACAAGCTCTTCCCAGATCTCGGTGGTGCGCACCTTGGGGTTGCGGGTCACGTAGCCGGCACTCTCCTGGAGGTTCGGCTGATAGATGTCGCAGAGATCGGTGACTATCGAGCGCTCGTGCTTGTCGATGGAGCGCAGGATCGAGCCGCCCCGGCTGCCGGTGCCGATCATGCCCAGGGTGATCCTGCTGTTCAGGTTCTGCCCGCTGAGGATGGCCGGGGCTCCCAGGGCCGCCAGGGAGGCCGCGCCCACGGCCACCGAGGAACCCTGCCTGAAAAAATCTCTCCTGTTCAGCTTTTGACTGCCTGACTTGTTTTGCATTGAACACCTCTTTGCAGTTTGATTATTTATGTGGGATTTATCGCCGGTCCATTAGTTGAAACTTTAAAACTAAGAAAAAAGCGGGTTCCTGGCAAGTCCGAACTTTGCTTGCGCGAGCTGTCCCTGGAGTTGGACGATGCGCGGCGGTTTTTAGTGAAATGTAAAGCCCGGGAGCGAAAAGCTTTCCGCTCCCGGGCCTGGGCTGTCGGGTCATAAACCGGCCTGCCCGCTGTTTTCCGGCCCTGCGCTCACCCCAGCAGCTCGAGGTTCCGGTCGATCTCGCTCCTGAGGGTCTGGTAGTCCCGTGCGACCGGGAACTGGGGGAACTCGGCGACCACGTTGTCCGGCGGCCGGAAAAGTATGCCGGCATCCGCCTCGGCCAGCATGGTGGTGTCGTTGTAGGAGTCGCCCGCGGCGATGACTTTGAACCGCAGGTCGTGCAGGGCGCGGACCGACATGCGCTTGCCGTCCGGCTGGCGCAGCCGGTAGTCCACTATCCGGCCGCTTTCATCCACCACCAGCCAGTTGCAGAAGAGGGTCGGCCGGCCGAGCTTCTCCATCAGCGGGTCGGCGAACTCGTAGAAAGTGTCCGAGAGGATGATCACCTGGCAGGCCGCGCGCAGGGAATCCAGGAACTCCACGGCCCCTTCCAGGGGGTCGAGGGTGCTGATCACCGCCTGGAGGTCGGAGAGCTTGAGGTTGTTCCGGTCGAGGATTTCCAGGCGCATTTTCATCAGCTCGTCGTAGTCGCTGATGTCGCGAGTGGTCAGGCGCAGCTTCTCGATCCCGGTGCGCTCGGCCACGTTGATCCAGTTCTCGGGGGTGAGGACACCTTCCAGGTCCAGGCAGATGACGGCAGCCATTTCATTGACTCCTTGGTTTGCTTTTAGGGTTTCATTGCGGCAGGGGCCGTCCGCTTACGGCGGAGCAAAGCCAAGATAACCAGGGCTGCGGCAGGAAGTCAACTTATTCTGTAACAAATTTTGCCGCGGGCCGTCGGGGCTCTTATTGTCCCATCCGGCGAATGAGAGAGGCTCACTCGCCTTCAGTTGAAGATTTGAGTATGTTCCGGATGGCCAGGTTGTATCCGCCGACTCAGGTCGGCGGTATTGAAGCGGTAATCGTCAATAACCACCGCTTCAAAGCGGCGGCCTTGAGCAGCCGTCCGGGGATGGATTCATCCGTTTGAGTACGATGCTGACAAACCTGCCGGCTTCAATCTGTAGTAGTTATAGTTAAACGGTCCCTTTAGACCTTGCAATAATTAAAAAATAGTTTTATTATATAAATTCTGTTTTTCCCACCGCATTCAAATCCGCAACGTAAATCTATTTTGGAGGTATCGTAATGCAAGTTCTTCTTTTTGAAGACCGGCAAGTTGCCGAACAGCGGCCGATAACTCTCAGCCGCCCGGCCTTCAGGATCACCATGGGAGGCACCGACCTGGAAAAGCTGGTCCGCGACCGGGGTTTCACCCCCGGCCTGATCGTGCGCGACTACCTGGCTCCCCTGGTGGAGCTGAAATCGAAAAACGAGCCCGTGGCCGATAAAAAAGTCCTTTTCATCAATGCCAGCATGGTTCCCAGGGTGTCGGACTTGGAAGAGATCCTCAAGCTCTGCGAAAAGAACGGGCGCTTCTGCATCCTGCAGGGAGAAAGGGTCGCCGCCTCCTATTTCCCGGAAATCAAGATCAGCCTGGCAGACCTCAATCCGGAGAACATCAACTCGCTGCTGCTCGATGACAACCCTCCGGTGGTCGACCAGCCGGTGCTGCTGGTCAACCGCACTTACGAAGTAGTCAAGTACAACATGCAGATCATCGGCGACAACCTCGAGCGCATGGCAGAGCGCTACCACCGCCTGCATGACGGCGTCTATGTCGGGCGCGACGTGGAGCTGTCCGACCACATCAGCTTCGACACGCACGACGGGCTGATCATCATCGATGACAACTCTTTCGTCAGCGACTATGTCCTGCTCCGCGGACCCCTCTACATCGGCCGGAAGGTGCGGGTCAACGAGTACTCCGCCATCAAGGAGGAATGCTCTATCCGCGACACGGTGAAAATCGGCGGCGAGGTGGAAGCCTCCGTGGTGGAGTCTTACTCGAACAAGCAGCACCACGGTTTCCTGGGACATGCCTACCTGGGAAGCTGGATCAACATCGGCGCCGGCACTTCCAACTCCGACCTGAAAAATACCTACGGCACGGTCAACGTGGTGCATAAAGGAGTCAAGGAAAACACCGGCATGCAGTTCCTTGGCTGCATTGTCGGCGACTACTCCAAGACCGCTATCAACACCTCGATTTTTACCGGCAAGACTATCGGCTTTTCGAGCCTGGTCTACGGGTATGTCACCGGCAACGTGCCCTCGTTCACCAACTGGGGCCAGTCCCTCGGCTCGGTCACCAAGTACAATCTCGAGGCCGCGGTCAAAACCCAGAAAAGGATGTTCGGCCGTCGCAAGATCGAGCAGACCCCGGTACACATCCAACTGATCAAAGATATCTTCGACATGACCGAGGATGAGCACGGGCCCTACAAGGATGAGCCCGTGGCTTTCTGAGTCCCCGGGAGGTCAAGACCCGTTAAACCGGCCCCTGAAGCAGGCACTTGCTTCAGGGGCTTTTTTTAGTGCGCCCGGCAGGGCGCACCCACTTGGAGGTTAAAGTCCTTTACAGGCCCGACAGGGGGAACTGTTAGCCGGACGG
>JAFGTO010000441.1 GCA_016934095.1 Candidatus Glassiibacteriota bacterium | reverse complement strand
GTAGACGAACACCCTGCCGCCCCCGGTGGCATCCTCGCGGTAGGGGTCCGTGAAGTAGAGGTCTCCGTTGGCGCAGAGGAAAATGTCGTTGGGGTCGTTGAGCGGCTTCCCCTGGTAGCTGTCGACAACGGTGGAGACCTTTTTAGCGGCCAGGTCGATCGCGACAATCCGGTCGCCCTCGTACTCGCAGGCGAACAGGCGCCCGTCCGAACTGAAAGCCATCCCGTTGGGTGCTCCCTCGCTGCCCAGGTCGAAAAAAGGTCCGACCGTGCCATCCGCCCTGATCACCCCGATCTCCGAGTACTCCCGGTAGGCCACTACGTAAAGGTTCCCCTCGGCATCGAAAGCCGGCCCCTCCGGGAACTTGAAACCTTCCGCCACCACCTCGAAAGGCAGCTCTTTGCAGGGTTTGGCGGCCTGTGCCGAAAAACTGTAACTCAGCAGGAAAGTCAGTAAAACGAAAAACATCCCGTGCGGCCTCATGTCTCCCCCTTTACCGGGAAAAGTTGATGGAAAGATTCGTGCTGACCCGGGCCGCCTGTGATCCTGCATAAAGCCCGGGTCAAATGTGTACTTTTGCGCCTCACACTACCTGGCCTGGCGCACTTCGGAGGTAATGCCGGGAACTCCGTTTATCCTGAACTGATTCTTTTCGAAATCGATCCATACTTTCGCCCCGGAAGAAAAAATGGTCTCCTGCACCTTGTAGTCCTCAGTCAGGAAACGGTGGTCCACCATCTCATCCCAGCCGACAGCCCGGTGGAGACGGGCCAGCAGAAGGACATCATCGATCAGGTGCCGGTCATCCCCCACCGGCAGGCTCATCGAGGCCTGGGCGCCCCAGAGGACCGAGTAGAGGTTGTTGTCGCCGGTCACGTAGGTGCAGTCGTGAAAAGCCAGTTGCCACAGCGGAATAGGCACGCCCCGGATTCTCCCTGCCATGTCCCGGCCGAGGACTATATCGTGCGCCGCCCTGGTCCTGGCCCCTACTATCCAGGGTATCACCCAGTCGTTGTGGTGCTCGATGGTAAGCAGAATCCCCTTGTCTTTGAAATACTGGAAAATCTCGGCCAGAGCCTCCCGGTTCTCGTTGCGGGTCAGTGGGTGCCTGGGGTCGTAACACTCCCAGTTGCAGACATAATTACCTAGCAGGTAATGGTCCGGGCGGGCCGTTTTCAAAAGCCCGAACACGGCAGGGTAGTCTGTCCGGCCCACCTCGAAGTTACGCCTGAGAAAACGCAGCGCCCACCTCGGGCAGATAAGGGAGTTGACCCCGGCTCCCCAGGTGCTGCGGCGAAAATACTTGCCCCGGCTGTCTTTCAGAGTCACCTCTTCATCGAAAGAGGGCGAGTCCAGGGTGATGTCGCAGTAATTGTCTGTGGCCAGGCCGAAGATGTAGCCCTTTTGCTTCACCTTGCGGGCCAGGGAGTCCAGGCCTTCAGGTCCGCCCGCGTACATCATCGGCGGCATGATGTCCGGATACTCCTGGTCGTGGCCATAACGCTGCCAGCCGGTAAAGCCCAGGCTCGCCCGGTCCGCACCCACCCGGCGGGAAAAATCCTCCACCTGTTCGCCGACATCGTGAAAAGTATTGTAAACCGTATGGGTGAAAGTGCGGTGGTCGTGCCGGGAGATCCGGGCCCTCAGGTTGACAGCACCCTTGAGCTGCTCTACTTTGGAGTTCTCCCGGTTTTTTTCCGCCAGGGTCTTAAGGTAGCCCAGCCTACTGTAATATTCCCGGTAGTGCTTGACCAGGCTTGAGTAGCCCGCGTTTTTTTCGAAGTAATAGCTGATCTCCCGGGGATAACCGAATACCCCCATGGTCGGACGCCAGTAAATCCGGTAGTCGGTATGCTTTCCCGGTGTGTGTTTGGCATGCAGGTAGATGTCCATCCGGCAGTTGTCGGCCACCCGGGCCAGGAACCCCGAGCCCGGCTGCACTGCCCCGAAACAGGCCATCCTCAGCGGATAGATCAGGCCCGCCTGGTCCCATTCCTGGTAGTCCCACCAGTTGGCCGGACGGTCCATCAGCTCCCCGTGCAGCTTCAGGCGCTCCTCGTCATCGAACTGTACCGGGTTGTTGATATCCTCTGCCTGGCTCCAGTTCCCCGGGATGAGCACTCCCTGGCTGAAACCGAAGAACGAGTAACAGTCGGCCCTGAGGGGAACCTCGAAAGGCCGGGGATAGATCAGCCCCTTGATCTTAAACCGGTGGTCTTCCTCGAGAGGGATAAACTTAAAGCCCAGCTCCCCGGTCCGCTCGTCTATCCAGACCAGGATCTCCAGGCGGTAATCAGCCAGTGTTACCAGCACCGAGGACTTGCCGAGGCGGGTGGTCGTTTTCTGACGGGAATCGGCCAGGCTGACCTCGTGCACCTCGCCGTCGCACTCGTAGACAAACTCGCGACTGCCGCTCCGGCTCATCCGCCAGACCACCCCGGCGCTCAGGTGCTTTACATCCACCGACATGGTGGCCGGCTCCAGGGTGGCCTGCAGGTCCCCCGACTCGATCACGACATCCCCGGCCCCGGCTGCAGGGGATACGGAAAACACGAGCAGCGTCAGAAAGGGACACAGAATCCAGCGTTTTCTTCGGGCTGTTCTTGCTTTCATGGCTTCCCTCCTGCCTGACAGAGGATGATTCCGGGTTTTCCCGGCAATGAAAGTACCGGTCGTTCTTTTTATCCAGCTATAAGGTAACAGCGGAAGTCCAGGTGAGCCGCCAGGGCAGCGCTCTCCAGTAGCGGCTGTTCGGGAGTCTCAGTTCTTTTTTTTCGGCACTGCGCGCGTGGCTCCGGTGCTGATCCCTCCGTCCACCAGGATGGTCTGGCCGGTGACATATTCGCTGGCGTCCGAGGCCAGGAAGACAACCGCGCCGTCCAGGTCTGTGGGGACTCCGGGCCGCTTGAGCGGGATCCGGTCGCAGAGGTACTCGACCCACTCCCTGTCCTCGTAGAGCACCGCGCTCTGTGCCGTCTTGAACCAGCCCGGGGCAAGGCAGTTGACCGTGATCCCGTGGATGCCCCACTCATCGGCCAGGCTCATGGTCAGTTGTTTCACACCTCCGCGGCTGGCGCAGTAGGCGGCTATCCCGCTATAGCCGAAAACGCTAGCCACCGAGCCGATATTGATTATCCTGCCTTTGCCGCGCGGGATCATCTTCCTGGCCGCGGCCCGGGCCGTGAAGAAAGTGCCCCGCAGGTTGGTGTCGAGCACCAGGTTCCAGTCCTCCCAGGTCATCTCCACCGAGGGTTTCCTCACGTTGCAGCCGGCGTTGTTGACCAGGATGTCGATCATGCCGTAATGACGGTGGGCATCTTCCACCATCCGGTCGATACTCTGCTCGTCGCGCAGGTCCAGCTCCAGGGGCAGGGCCTGCCGTCCCAGGGCCTCGACCTCCTTGCGGAACGGACCGAGCGAGCCGGGCCTGCGGCTGGTGATCGCCAGGTCCGCACCGGCGCGCGCCAGGGCCCTGCCGAAATACTGGCCCAGCCCCCGGCTGGCCCCGGTTACCACCGCCACCTTGCCGGTCAGGTCGAAAAGATCCGTGCTCATGATGTCTTCCCCTTTCGCAAGCACGCGGCCTCCGCCGCCGCGCAAACAAATAACCCGGCTGCTTTCATGGCAGCAGGCAGACCTTCAGCAGGCCTTTTTCCTTGTTGTACAGGCGTGCGAACAACTCGGGGCCCTGGGCCAGCGGGGCCGTGGCGCTGATCAGCTCATCCACCCTGACCACCCCTTCCGCAAGCATCTCCAGGCACTCCGGGTAATCCCCGCTGGAGGCGCAGCAGCCGAAAAGCGACAGCTCCCGGGCCACCACTTTCTGCAGGGCGAGCGGGACCTCCGGACAGAGGTTGCCGACCAGGGCCAGGGCGCCTCCTTTCCTGAGGCAGCCTGCCGCAGTCTGCACTGTGGAAGCCAGGCCGACCGCTTCCAGCACGATGTCTGCGCCCCTTCCCCCGGTGCGCCGCAGCACCTCGGCCGGGATCTCCGCCTGCGCCGGGTCGAAACCCTCCTGCGCCCCGAGCCTGCAGGCCAGCTCCAGCCTGCCCTGGTCCGGGTCGACCGCGAAAACAGGCCCGCAGCCGCGGGCCTTGAGCACCTGGACCGCCAGCAGTCCGATCATGCCCGCACCGACCACCACCACCGTATCGCCGCGGGAGGCCCCGGATCGCTTTACCGCATGGACTGCCACCGACAGCGGCTCGACAGTCGCCGCCTTCTCGAAACTCAGGCTGTCGGCTATCGGGTAGACAACCCTCCGCGGTACCGCCACGTACTCGGCGAAAGCTCCGTGCCGGCGGTATTCATCGCAGGAGACCCCAATCACCCGGCGGTTCTCGCAGAGGTTGACCTGCCCTTTCCGGCAAAAATCACAGGCCCCGCAATAGATAGTCGAGTCGAAAGTAACCCGCTGGCCCTCCGTCAAATTTCCGGCCCCGCCGCCGGTCCCGGCCACCACCCCGGCAGCCTCGT
>JAFGTO010000440.1 GCA_016934095.1 Candidatus Glassiibacteriota bacterium | reverse complement strand
GACTGCGGGCCGCTCCAGGGAGACCTCGGCGCTGAGCGAGTCAAAGACCGGCGGGTCCTCCGGGGAGCCGGGGTAGGAAAAGCCTACATCGGTGAGGGTCAGGCGGTTTTCAGGCATGGGGCACGGGTTGTCAGCGTTTGTCGAGAAAGGCATCCAGGCGGCGGGCCATCTCCGGCAGGGGGATGCCCGTGCTCTCGGCTGCCCGGCGCAGGTCATCGAACTCGGCCCGCGCCCTGGAGGTGCCGTCCGGCAGGACCACCACCTTGACCCGGAACTCGCCCCAGGGCGTGTCCACCAGCTCCTCGCGCCTGGAGAGGGTGACCCGGTCCACGCCGTGGTAGCGCAGCCCGATAGAGGTGGTCTCGGTCAGCACCAGCCGGCTCAGGGCCTCCAGGTTCATGCGGTCGGTGAGCACCTGCAGCAGCACTCCCGGCCGGTTTTTCTTCATCTGTACCGGGATGAAAAACACATCGTGCGCCCCGGCCGCAAAGAGACGCTCCATCAGGTACTCGTAGTACTGGGGGTTCATGTCGTCGATGTTGCACTCCATCACTACGGTCGAGGGGCAGTGCTCCCCGGCCTGCTCGCCGACCATCACCCGCAGCAGGTTGGGCCTGTCCGGCAGCTCCCGGCTGCCCAGGCCGTAGCCCACCGAGTCGAACGAGAGGGTGCCGGTGGGGCTGAAGTTCTCTTTCGGCACCAGGGTGGCTACCACGGCCGCGCCGGTGGGCGTGGTCATTTCCTGCTCCACGGCGGTGCGCTCGACCGGCAGGCCGCGGATCAGCAGCACTGTGGCCGGCACCGGCACCGGGATGCGGCCGTGGGAGAACTCCACGAAGCCCGTGCCTACCCGGAAAGGCCCTGCAAAGCATCGCTCGATACCGAGATGGTTGACAGCCGCCGCTGCGCCCACGATGTCCACGATCGAGTCCACCGCCCCCACCTCGTGGAAATGCACCTCTTCCAGGGGCACCCCGTGCACCGAGGCCTCGGCCTCGCCCAGGCGGGTGAAAATCTTCACCGCCAGCCGGACGACCGCGGGGTCCAGCGAGCTGTCCTCGATCATCCTGCGGATTGAGCCCAGGCTGCGGTGGGCGTGGTGCTTCTCGCGGTCGTACTCGACATCGAACTTCACTCCGGTGATCGCGTGAGTGCTCTTCCTGGCCACCTTGAGCTCCACTGACTCCAGGCCCAGCGCTTTCACCGCGTCCCCCACCACCTCCAGCGGCACCCCGCAGTCCAGCAGGGCCCCCAGGATCATGTCCCCGCTCACCCCGGAGGACATGTCGAAATAGGCTGTTTTCATCTGTCTTTAACCCGTGTTATAGTGATTGTCAACCGTAAGCATGCAGCCCGCCCAGGACCGAGTTGCCAACGAAACCGAGCACTGCCAGCAGGAAACCGAGCACTGCTGCGGCCGCGGCCTGGGTCCCGCTCCAGCTCTTGACATAGCGGGCGTGCAGGTAGATGGCGTAGACGAACCAGACAATCAGGCTGCCGATCTCCTTGGGGTCGTTGGACCACCACTTGCCCCAGGCGTAATGTGCCCAGACCGCCCCGCAGATCAAGGCGCCGAAAGTGTAGATGGGAAAACCCAGGCTCACCGTGCGGTAGGCCAGGGAATCGAGTATTTCCAGCTCGGGGATCCTGTCCTGCAGCGGCCCGGCCGCCAGGTAGCCCAGGATGAAAAAGGGCACGGCGATCAGCAGCATGTACCCCAGGAAAGCGCTGATCCGGCCAGAATCGTGGGGCAGCAGCCCGGAGGTAACCATGCGGTTGTAGTCATCGACCAGCGAGCGCCTCAGCGCGGTCAGCCCGGCGAGCTTCACCGGCAGGCCCAGCTCCCCGGCGAGCGCCTCGATTTCCACCAGGTCGCCCTGCAGCCTGCGCCTTTCCTGGCGGATCTCCCCCAGGGTCAGCGGGAAATCTATCCTCAGCTCTGTGCCGGAGTTGTCGATAAGCTCGCGGGCTTCCTCCTGCGAGAGGGTGTGCTTGCGCTGGGCGTGCAGCTTCTCCAGCCCGAGGTACAGGTCCAGCTCCCTGCGCTTTTCGCCGAGGAGCCGCTCCAGGCTTTCCCTGGTCAGCTCCCCTGACCCGCCGATGCCCTCGACCAGGCGGTCGAGGGTCTGTATCCGGTAAGCCGTGCTCTCTATGCGCTGCTGGTTCCGGTTGACCAGCGAGCCCAGGAACATGCCGGAGACCAGCAGCGAGAAAACGGTCATGGCGAAGATCAGCCCCCCGTGGTTGCCTCCCCCATCGGCCACCAACCTGCGGCAGGCCCACAGGTACAGCGGCACGGCCACCAGGAAACCGCCGCCCAGCAGGCAGACCACCAGCACCGGCCCCCTGACCCCGGCCAGGACCAGGCCCAGGGCGCGCAGTATCCCCACCACGTTCATACCCACCAGCTCTGCGCCCAGGAACAGGTAGAGGCTCTTACGCCTGCTCTGCGGGTCCACCCGGTCGGCCCGGTAGTTTTTCACCAGGTAAAGGATGCCCAGGACAAAAGCCACGGCAAAGACAGCCTCGCCGATGATAGTCAGCGAGACATGGATCTTGAGCCAGTACGACTGCAGGGCCGGGATCAGTGTCATCTCCAGCTTGCGGGGGTACATGCCGGCGAAAACCAGGCCCAGGAACATGCCGGGCGAGATGCAGGCCCCCATCAGGGGCTTGCGCACCTTGTTGAGCACCACGAAATAAAAGACCGCCACGAACCAGGTCAGCACGCTCAGGTACTCGTAGGAGCTGCTGATCGGCACCCTGCCCTGGGTGGCCCAGCGCTGAATGATGAGAGCGGTCAGGCTGCCGGACCCGATAATGACCAGGGCGGGCGCCAGCCACCGGAACAGGCGTCCGGCGCGGGTACCCTCCCTGGGGAACAGCCCCAGGAAATGGGCCATCATGCCCGCAAAAAAACTCCAGAGGGAGATACTGAAAAGCGTCGCTTCCATCTTTAAACCTCGGATGTCTTTGTTTGTTCGGACGGCCGGCCGCCTGCTTCCGGGGGACCGGCGGACAAGGCCCTGATTTTTTCCAGGTAACTTTTAAACTCGGCCAGGAACGGCTGCTTCCACTTGTAGGACAACCCGGCCAGGTGCACCCTGGAGCGCGCCCCGCCTTCCGGCACGACCATGGCCCAGAGCTGACGGTGGTTGACGTAAAAGGAGAGCATGACTCCCAGCACCAGCAGGGCGAAACCGGCCCAGATCACGCCCTGGGAATGGTGGGTGCGGATGGTCAGGCCGCTAAGGTAGCCTTTTTCATAGTCTCCCATGACCACCGCATAAGGGTCGTCCCGCCGGTGGCTGAAATCCGGGAAATTCTTGAAAGACCAGCCTTGCATGATCACCTCGCCGCCCCTGGTGATCACCGACTGGACTGCGGGGTTGCGGTCCTCGCCCGGCAGGTCAAGCACCTCGCCCTGGGGGTTGCGCCTGAAATTCCCGGTGAAGCGCACCAGGCGGATGCTGTCGCCGGAGCTGCCCAGCGGCACGGCCGGCCGGCCGATACCGAGCTTGAGCTCATACCGCTCAGGGTGCGTGCTGTCCTTGTCCGCCACCGTGAGCTCGACCCATTTCGCCGCCCTGCCGGAGGGCGCATACGAGCTCTGGTAAAAATACATCCCCTGGTAAATCAGTGGATCGTTGACCTTGATCAACTGGGAAAAGAGCGGCCCGTCTTCCGGGCCGGGCCCCAGTACGGTGACTGTAGAGAGGTAGGCCTTGGGTTTGCCCTGGGGGGTGAACTGCGCCTCGAACCTGTCCAGGCGCACCCGGAAGCTCCTCCTGAGATCGAGGTCAGCCGGGAGCCTGCGCCAGTCGGAGTTACGGACCACCGAATCGGCCAGCATCAGGCCCGAGGGCCGGCCCGGAGAGCCGAAAGCTTCCCGGATGCGGCCGGCCACCAACTCGAGCTGGTATCCCGGCGACGACATGTAGCCCAGGTCCGGCACCACGATCTGCTCGTCCGCGCCCATCCACTGGAAGTGCTGGAAGCTGAGCAGGTAGCTCACCGCTGCGCCGAGAATGATGATTACCATGCTGATATGGGAGAGAAAAGGCCCGAAATGGCTGAGGGCCCCTTTCCTGGCGTAGAGCAGCAGCGCTTCTCCGGAGGGGTGCGGGCGTTTGAACACCCGGTAGCCCTGCTGCTCGAGCAGGCTTCCCACCCCGCCGGCGGCCCCTTCGGCCGCAATATCGAGCCTCAGCGAGCGGTTATTGGCCTGGTCGCGGTAATCCTGTTCGGTTTCCAGGTAGTGCTCGCGCCTGACCAGTGCGGTTATCCGCTTGAGGCGGTTGAGCGAGCAGACCGTGACATTCAGGCAGAGCAGTGCCAGCAGGAGATAGTACCACCAGGCGGTAAAAAGGTGGTCCAGCCCCAGGAAAACGAACAGGCCGCCGAAAAAAGGGCCGTATTTCTGCAGGAAAAGAGTTTCCAGGGGCCCCTCGAAACCATCCGGGGGAAACTGGGGCAGGAGCACTCCCACCAGGCTGACCACGGCCAGGACCACCAGCAGGACCACCGCAAACCGCATGGATTCCATGGTGTCCCAGAACCGCTCCAGCACGCCTTTTTTCTTCTTTTTTCCAGCCAAGAATCCGCCTTTTTCCCGGCAGTGCGGCCGGGCAGGAGAGCTGCCCTCCGGGCCGTTTGCTCTTTCCATTAAACAATATAATTACACTTAAACGAAGCCCGGCCGGTTTTGTTGCCGGCCCGCCGGTTTATTCCCACTCGATGGTGGAAGGCGGTTTGCTGCTGATATCGTAGACCACCCGGTTGACCCCATCGACCTCGTTGATTATCCGGCTGGACATCCGGGCGAGGACTTCCTGGGGCATCCGGTACCAGTCGGCGGTCATCCCATCCCGGCTGACCACCGCGCGCAGGGCGATGACATTGTCATAGGTGCGCTCGTCCCCCATCACCCCCACTGTCTGCACCGGCAGCAATACTGCGAAAGCCTGCCAGATCGCATCGTAAAGGCCGGCGTTGCGGATCTCCTCGAGATAGATCGCATCGGCCTTGCGCAGGATGTCGAGCTTCTCGCGGGTGAT
>JAFGTO010000439.1 GCA_016934095.1 Candidatus Glassiibacteriota bacterium | reverse complement strand
GGGCGGGTGGGGCTGAGGGTCGAGCACGATAAGGTCAGGGAGCGTCTCCTGGCGGCCGGGGCCGCCGCCGGGAAGGATAACCAGACAGTCCGCCTGCCTGCGGAGATGGTCCGGGACTACCTGGGGCAGGCCCCGGGCACGATCCGTCTCAGCGGCCTGAATGGCAGTGTGCGGGAAGTGGGGCCGGGGAAGGGGTCGGTCTACTGGACCGCCGCGGCCATGAACCTGGTGGGGCAGCAGGGCAGGAAAGAGTTCGACCGGGCGGAGCTGGCCCGGCTTTCCCGCCTGGTGGACAGCCTCGATAACCTCGACGGGGTGGTGGGGGTGAGCGTGAGCGACGTGCCCCCGGCCTTCCGCGACGTGGCCGGCTACCGCACCATGTCCGCCAATACCGGCAAGCACGTGCGCGTGCTCTCGTTCAGTCCGGATGGAGCGCTGGCCATCCTGGAGATGGCTGAAGTCCTGCTGGATGGTAAAAAGTTCGCCGACAACCCCGTTTTCAGTATGGGGTTTACGGCGCACGGCCCCCTGCGCTGGACAAATCTGGCCCTGGATGTATATTACCGCAGTGCTGGACACGGGATCCCGGTAACGGTCAATGGGGAGCCGATGGCGGGCGGGACCTCGCCGGTAACCCTGGCCGGTGCATTGACCGTGGGCAATGCCGAGATACTGGGCGGGATAGTGATCAACCAGGTGCTCGAGCCGGGCCGACCCTGCATTCACAACCTGGGTTTCGCCCACGTGATGGACATGCGCAGCGGGCTGGCGGTCACCGGAGGGCCGGAAAACTGCCTGCTGGCCGCTGCCGGAGCTGCGCTGGCGAATTTCTACGGGCTGCCCTCCGCCTCCTGGATCAGCTCGGATTCCATGGTAGCGGATGCCCAGAGCGCGGCGGAAAAAACCATGGCCGCACTGACCCACACCGCCGCCGGGATCGGAGTTATCTGGGGGGCCGGGACCCTGGAGAGCGAGCTCAGCATCAGTTTCGCCCAGACCGTGATCGACAACGAGATAATCGGCCAGGCCAAGCGTTTTCTGCGCGGGATCGAGGTCAACCCTGAGACCATCGCCGAGCCGCTGATCGAAGAAGTCGGTCCCTGCGGCAATTACCTGGCCACCGGGCATACCATGCAGCATTTCCGGAGCGAGATTTACGAGCCGGATATTTTTTGCCGCCTGCCCAGGGAGCGCTGGGAAGAAAAAGGGGCCCTGCCCCTGCAGCAGGCTGCGGAAATACGGGCCGGGGAGCTGATCGCGGCCAGCCGGCCGCCTGAGCTGAGCCCCGAGGCTTTGCGCGAGCTCGACAAGATCGAAAAGGCGGTTATGCGGAAATAGGCGGCAGGGTCTCTCAGGCAGGCCCCGGGCTTCGAGGATTATTCTTCTCCGGCGAGCTTTTTCAGCAGGAACAGCGACAGGACCACCGGTCCTCAAGGTCCGGTACTTCGGCTGCGGGACAGTTAGATGATTAAATACAAACACCTGCTTTTTCTGATACTGCTGGCCCTCTTGCTGAGGGCTCCTTCTTTCCTGTTCCGCGGGTACCCGGACTCGGATGAGCTGCGTTACTTTACGGAAAGCCTGAGCGTTTATAACAACGTTTCCGGCGGCTGGGAGATCGACCCGATCGACCGCGGCAAGCTTTTTTTCGTTATCCTGCAGGCCCCGGTCAGCGGCATCCTGTATTCATTGACCGGCAACACCGCCCTGAGCGCCTCGCTCTTTCCATTTCTCTGCAGCATCCTTTTTGTGGCTTTCTTTTATTTGCTGGGATACCGGATGTACGGCCGGGACACCGCGTTCTGGGTGGGTCTGGTCAGCGCGGTCATTCCCTACCTGAGCTATTATGCGGGTATGATGTACACGCATACCTTTTTTACCTACTTTCTGCTGCTGGGTGCCTGGCTCCTCTACCTTTACTTCGAGAGCGGCAGCCGCAAACTGCTGCTGGCCGCCTGCATAGTACTGGCCTTACTCTTGAAAATCAGGATCGAGGGGATCGGGGTTTATCTGGCAGCCGTGTACCTGGTGCTCCTCGAGTTCCGCAGGAGAACGGAAACCCGGGAGACGGGCAGGCGGGGGCTCCTCTCGCTGGCCGCCATACTGGTAATCTGTCCGCTGACAGTCCTGCTAATGTTCAAGGGGATAGCTGCATTAATGATAGCCCCCCAGCAGGGATCCTCCGCGGCCACGGGTGTGTTGCTCGGCAAGGCCCTGGGGAACCTCGCCCGCAAGCTCAGTGCCCTGTATGGCCTGAGACTTCCCGGGGGCTTCCTGGAGTCCGACAAGCTTGACTACTTACTGCATAATTTTTACCTCGTGCCTTATGCGGCGGCCACAGTGGCTTACGACGCATTGAAGACCCTGTTCATCCTGCCGACCAGGGTGATACCCCCGCTGCTGTTTATTTTCCTGGGAGTCTCCCTGCTGGCGGGCCCGTCCGGGAGCCGTGCCGGCCGGCTGATCGAAAAACTGTTCGTCCTTTCTTTCCTGGTCTCGCTGATCTATCCGCTGGCCTATCTGCTGGCGCATTCCAGGTACATTTATCTTGCCCTGCCGGCTGCGATCCTTTTTATCGCCAAAGGGATAAGAAGGCTGGAGCAAAGCCTGGATGAAAAACTCTCCTGGAAAATAAGGTTTCTTACCCCTAAAGTTTTGCTCAGCTTCCTGATACTGGCTTATGTCGGTACGGCCTATTATTTTTTACAGATCGGCTTTCTTTTAAAAAACAGGCCGCTGGTAGTTGTTTTCGCCTCGCAGCAGTCGGTTTCCGGCCCGATGGGAGAAGTGGTCGCATGGATCAACGACCGGTACGGCGAAAAGAAAATGGCGGTAATGGGCCTGTATTTCCATACTGCATTCCTCAGGAACAAAGAAAGGGTCGATTTCCCGGTAGAGGTGAAAAACGTCGATGGGGAGTGGCTGCCCCAGCCGCTTTCCCTGGAGAAGACCCTGGAGCTGCTGAGGGACAGGGGAGAGGCCTTGCTGGTGCTGTCGAAAAACCAGGTATTCGGCCCGAAAGCCGGTACGCATGGCGCGCCGGACTATTTCGCTATGTCCATGGCCAGGAACCCGGGTTTCACCGATGAAAGCCTGGAGCTGATGAGAGACAGCCGGGCCAGGGACCCGGCATACCAGTTAAGGGAACTGCAGGGCCTGATGGATGGGACAATACAGGTACCGGGCCTGGACCTGGTCAGGACGTTTGACCTTCCGGCGGCCGGGGATACTGTCATGGTTTTTCTCTACCGGGCCCAGGCCGGCCAGGACGGTCCGTGAACAGGCTTTAGGCGGGATGCAAATTTAATCGCTTAAGAAAGCTGCAAGCTTGGAGCCGGTAGAAGCTCAGCAAGATAACCGCTGGCAGCAGGCGGAGCGGCATGCAGGTATTTATTCGTCAGGTTTGAAACGCCTTTGCAGAGGTTTTATCGATAGGGAGATAAAGCTCCCGCCCGGGCAATCACTCTTACCAGTGGCAGACAAAGGATGGTCGCATGCAAACAGAAGCGGGAGCCTCTCCGGCAATTGCAGTATTGATCCCCTGCTACAACGAGGAAAAGACCATCGGCAGGGTCATCCGGGACATGAGAAAAGCCCTGCCCGGGGCCAGG
>JAFGTO010000438.1 GCA_016934095.1 Candidatus Glassiibacteriota bacterium | reverse complement strand
GCTGACATTTTCGAAGTCGCTGATTTTGAGGGGCCTGGGGTTTTCGCGGTAGCACCAGTTTTTGCCGTCCGCTGAGGCCGCGCTCCTGCCGGCGACCCTCTCGGGGCTGCCCTCGCCAGCGACGATGAACCCGAGCTTCGAGCTGTAGGCATGGCCGAAATACTTGGCTCCCCGCTGCCAGCGGCCCTGGTGGTCGAATGGGCCGCCGACCTTGTAGAGGCGGCTTTCGCCGGTAGAGGCATCCACTCGCACCACCATCTGGGCTTCGGGGATGACCCTGGTCTCCGAGCCGGTCTCGACCGGCAGGGGCTTTTCCCGGGCGGTCCAGAACGGGTCATCCGCCGGCAGGCTCAGGCAGCTCAGGCCCGTACCCGCCCAGTAGGAAGCGCCGCGGCGGATATAGGTCTCGCCCACCGACTGGTTGGGGCCCAGGTAGCCGGGCTCGAGCAGGCCTTTTTCACTCATGCAGCCGTTGTCCCAGAAATATTTCAGGACACCGGAGGCCAGCCTGCGTGTCAGGCCCGGCTCCAGCGGGGAGGCGCCGTTTTTCTGCGCCCAGCCCAGCGGTGCCAGGCAGGCGAAGCGATAGCTCAAGCTGCGCCCCCAGGGCACCGGAGCGCCATCCGCCCCGAAAAAGTAAGGCAGGCTTCGGAGGAACTGCCGTGCGTGCCCTGCGACCTCCGCCCCGTATTTGTCTTGCCAGTGCCTGTCCTCGTGGCAGAGCATCAGGTTGAAAAGGTGAAACCCCCAGCCGTTATAGTTGTCGAACCCCTGGTTGTCCCCGTCGATATACCAGCCGTCCCCGCGGTAGAACCCCAGCAGGCGCTCGAAGTAAGAGTCGAGCCGGTGGCGGTCGCAGGGCACGCCGGCCTTGTCCAGCAGCGGGGCCGGTGACAGGTGGAAATACCAGTGGTTGTTGTCCCAGGCCCGGCGCCCGGTGAGCTGCTCGAGCCAGCGGGCCAGGTTCAGTTTCTGCTCCCGGGTCAGCGGTTCCCAGAAAAATTCAGGGCTGGTGAGGATGGAGATCACGATGGCGTTGCCGAAAATCGAGTGGCTGGACATCTCTTTCCAGTAATGCGGGTCTTCGGGGTCGGTGCCCCGGATGATGCCGGTGAGGTACGGCTCGACCAGGTCGCGGTCGCAGCCGGGGAAAGTGCTCCTGCCGGCGGCCGCAGTGTAGGCGGCGACCACGGTCATCGAGCGCTCGAACGCCTCGCGCAGCTCGGTCCGGGAGTCGCCGGACCCCGCGGCGGCGGGAGGCTCGGGCAGGGCGCGTAGCAGCCCTGTGGGCATCCCGGTCTCCGGGTCCAGGTACTGGACAAAGCCCACGGCCAGCTTGCCGGCGGCCTCGATCCAGTGCTCGCGGGTCCAGCCTGTATAAGGGCTCAGTTCAAGGTCTTGCGCGGAGCTGAGCCCGCGGCTCGAGACCTCCGGCCCGGAACCGGCCCGGGTGGCGACCCCGTCCGGGCAGACTAGGGCCAGGCCGGCCGTCAGGACTGCGTAAGCCAAAACTGTCTCGGTTTTCATTACCCGGTTCTCCCTGTTTCAGGAACTGTACCAGACGCAGACCGCCTGACGAATCTCCCGTCTGACTCGGGGCCCGTATATACAACCGGACTTTGAGCCTGCATCCGGGCCGTGCCGGATCAGCCCCCGGACCACGGCCTGCCCAGGGGGTCCAGCTCATCCTGCCAGGTCTCGGTGGGGTTCTTGACAGGCCAGATCTCGCTTTCGAAGTTCCTCAGGATCAGCAGCTCTTTCATTTCCCCGACCCTGGCGGCGTGCCCGGGGTCGCCGGCCAGGTTGACCAGCTCATGGGGGTCGTTCTGCAGGTCGTAGAGCTCGGCGTAAGGCTTGCCTGCATAGTGGACATACTTCCAGCGGCGGGTGCGCACTGACTTGAGGTAGGTGTACTCGCTGAAACACGCCTCGCGCACTTCCTGCCCGGTGCGGGCCAGGGAGACCAGGTCATGGCCGGTGGTGTTCGGCTGGCGCCCGGCGCCGCCTGCGGCCAGCAGGGTGGGAAAGATGTCGGCCAGCTCCACCAGGCGGTGGTCGTTCCGGCCTGCGGGTATGCCCGGCCCGGAGAGGATCAGCGGCACGTGCACCAGGTCGTCGTAAAGAGCACAACCCTTGTTCAGCATGCGGTGGTTGCCCTGGTAGTCGCCGTGGTCCGAGGCGAAGACGACCAGGGTGTTCCCGGACAGGCCCTTGTCCTTCAAGGCCTCCAGGGCTTTGCCGATCCAGTGATCGATCAGGCTTACGCTGCCCCAGTACAGGGCTGTCATCCTGCGCAGCAGCCGGTCGCGCTCACCGGGCGTGTGCGCCTCCCAGAAACCGCTCTGCGAGTCATGGAGGTGGCGATGTTCCGGGGGTTTGTTACCGAATTCATCCTCGCGCCAGGCGGGCAGGGGGACATCGGCCGCATCGAACAGCCTGTCCCACGGCTCCGGGGTGTCGAAAGGCGGGTGGGGGCCATTGAAGCTGGCCCAGAGGAAAAACGGCCGGTCGGCGGGGAGCCGCCCGAGATATTCCACGGTTTTGCGGCCCACCACGTTGTCCGGGTGGAGCTCTGCAGGCAGGACCCAGGGGTTGATGGCGATCCGGTCGGTAGGGCCGAGGCCGCCCCGGCGGTACCAGTTCAGGTATTTCTCGAAGAGGCCCAGGCGCTTGAGCTCCCTGCGGTAGGCATCGGGCGTGGTGCTGATCGCCCCGGCTTTCAGGTCCACCATGTCGTAATAGTCCCAGCCGGCGGGTAGCTCCTGCAGGACGTTGCCGGGCTTGGTGCCGCCTGAGCGGTCCGGGCGGTAGGTGTAGTGGTTTTTGCCGATGATTGCGGCGTGGTAGCCGGCGCGGTGCAGCAGCTCCTGCACGGTGGCGTGCTGCGGCGAGAGCGTGCAGACGAAGTTGTCCGTAACCCCGTGCCCCTTGGGGTAAAGCCCTGTCATCATGGTGGCCCGGCTGGGCATGCAGACCGGGGACTGGCTCGCGCAGTTGGTAAAAAGAACACCACCGGCAGCGAGTCTGTCCAGGTTGGGGGTACGGGCGAGCGTATTGCCGGCGGCGCCGAGAGTGTCGTAGCGCGCCTGGTCCATGGTGATGAACAGGATATTGGGTCCAGCCTGCCGGTCCCGGCTGGCAGCAAGCGGCTCCCCTGCCTGCAGCAGGCCTGAAGAGACTGCGGCCGCCGCAGCCCCGGCCTGCCTGACAAAACTTCTGCGATTGATCATCAGGCACCTTTCTCCGGGAAGCCGGAAACCCAAGCGGGAGCCTCCCGGTAAACAGGCGTTTTCAGCTCAGTATGCCACCACGACCATCGTGTAAAGCTGCATGCCGGGGACAGTAAGTACTACCCTGTCGCCGTTCTCGGTAAACTCCAGCTCCTGCGGCAGGTCGGACTCGGGTGAAACCAGGGATACCGACCTGACCTTGCTCCGGTACTGTTTCTTGAGCTCGACCCTGAAAGGTCCAAGCTCTTTCTGCCGCTCGAAGTTGACGAAATGGACGATGGTCTCCCTGGTTTTTTCGCGGTTCAGCAGCTCCAGCACCGTGGTGAGCGGTGCCCCGGTTTCGATTGACGGGCTGTGGGGAAGGCCGCCCACTATAGCGCTGCGGATCTCGAGGTGGTTCACCGGCAGCAGCCACATGCTGCTGGGAAAAGGCCTTCCGCCGGAGCTGGTGGCATCCCTCACGAAGCGGTCTTCGGCATCGATGTCGGCCCTGCCCCGGTCTTGCCCGGGGAGGTTGGGCACTATCCGGGGGATGCAGACCAGGCGTCCTTTGCCGAGCTGCCTGACCGCGACCTCCGAGGGCAGGCCGGTCAGGCCCATCAGCTCCAGCAGCGGGTTGACCTGGCGTCTCTCCCGCCACTGGTTGTAGTCGGCGGTGTTGCCGGTGAACACCACGGTCCCGCCTTTTTCGGCGTAGTCTGCGAGGCGGTCGATAATCTCCCGGGAGAGGCTTTCCTGTCCGGGCAGGATCACCGCCTGGTAGCGGCCGAACGAATCCGCCAGCTCATCGAAAATGATGTCGAAAGGCACTTTGTGCTGGATCAGCACCTGCTCCATCAGGATGGTGGG
>JAFGTO010000437.1 GCA_016934095.1 Candidatus Glassiibacteriota bacterium | reverse complement strand
GGGCCAGCTCGAGCGACCGCACCGCCTCATCCTCATCCAGGTCCCCCCAGCCCACCGGGGTGCCCTCGCTCCAGTTGGGGCCCCCCAGAGTCCAGCAGCCCAGGCTGACCTCGCTCACCTCGAGGCCGGTGCGCCCGAGACGGGTCCGCACGCAGCCATCCCTTTTCTCATTGTCCATAGCTAGCGCTCCTTTTTCTATGCGGGGACAGGATAGCAAACACCGCCCCGATACACCCGTTTAAAAAGCACGGCAGCATAACTTAACCGCCAAAAGCCCGGATTACAAGACCAATCCGGCCTGTCTCGACTGATAATACCTCTTTTGAGGTAAAACAGCCTGTGATCCAATACTTTATTAAGGTGTCAACCGCTCCCGACAGCCGGACCCCTTTGCAGCCCCGGCGGAAACCGGGCCCCCCGCATGGTGGTTTTCAGCCGGCCGGAAATCAGGGCCATTACTTCAACTAACTTTATTTCAATAGGTTACATCCTGCAAGGCCCCGGGGCGGGAAACGATGATTTTATTTTTTCTCCCGGAGTGTCCGTTCTGGTTCGCTATTTGCATTGTGATGGATAGAAGACATGTCGTTGCCGGCCAGGCCTGTACCGGTGCGGTTATCTTTATTGACCGCGTGTTGAAATTTTCAGGTGCAGGGTATAAGGGCTGTCAAGGGCCGTTTCCATTGCTGGGACAACAACAGGCTACGGGGAAGCCTTAATTGCATAACGTAAGGTAAATATTACAGTTATGTTGGAAACGGCTTACCTTGCGCTTGACAGCCAACAAAGCCATAAATTTCATCACACGGGGCGTTGAGGTCTTTTTGCAACGCCCCTTAATCCCTGGCAAGGGAGGATCCAAGTGAGGAAAATGTTACTGGCAGCAGTCCTGGTCGCCCTTTTTGCGGGCGGCGCATCCGGCAGCGGGCTGGAGCACCGCCGCTCTGTCAATTTCGCCCCTACGGGCGGGTTCGCCCTTTTCGACGGCTCCAGAGCCTGGAACGCCGGCCTGAAGCTCACCTATCTGGACACCCGGCACCCTGAGCTCGAGTTCGGCGGCACTTTCCTGCACGAGTGGCTCGATCCGGGCAGCGACATCCCGGGAAACTCGGTGCGGTCTTTCCAGGCAGGCGCATACGCGATCTACAGGCTCTTTCCCCAAAGGTGGCTCTTCCCCAGCATCTACGCCGGTATCTTCAAGAACCTCGGCGACAGCTACGACCCTCTCCAGTACAAGGCTGGTATTTGCCTGGAGCTTTTCAGGGTGAAGAGCTGGACCCTGGAGATGACCTGCGGCTACCAGTACCGCGAGGCTTTCGATTACGAAGTCCCGGGGGTGGGCAGGCGGGATATCGGAGCCACGGGCAGGCTGTACCTGCAGTTTGGCTTTAATTGACAGCCGGCACGGTTCGCCGTGGGAGGCCAGGAAAGGATAAGGATATACTTTCAGTTGATTTTTTCGTATAATGAAATATCAGAGTATGAACCGCCGGAGGAATTATTCTGCGGCCGGCCGGCTTGACACCAGTCAGGCTTCGCTGTTGCCCGAAGCGCGGCCGGTCTTATTTAACCGAGGATGGGGCCCCAGGCCCGGGAGGATTAAGATGAAAAGAACCAGGATTTACCACTCGTTAATGCGGCTTGCCGCCAGCACGCTGGTCGTGCTGGCACTCTCCGCCTGCGGCAGCAGGCCTGCGGCGCTGGTCGCCGAGTCCCGCATCGGGGCAGGGAAACCTCCGCTGCCGCCGGTGGAGACCAGGGTGCCGCAGTTCAGCCAGGTTTTCGCCGACGTGGCCGAGAAAGTGATCCCGGTGGTGGTCAGCATCAGGAGCGTGAAAGTAGTGGACGTGCCCCAGTTCGACCCGTTCGAATGGTTTTTCGGCTCGCCCCAGGACAGGGGATCCCGCAGGTCCGATCCCCGCCAGGCCCCACCCCGCCAGCAGCGTATCGAGGGGATCGGCAGCGGGGTGATAGTCAGCCCGGACGGTTACATCATGACCAACACCCACGTAGTCGAGGAGATGGACGATCTGATAGTGACACTATCCGATAAGAGAGAATTCAAGGCAAAAGTTGTGGGAATTGACCCCCCTTCGGATATAGCTGTTATCAAATTGGATAATGCCAAGGGCCTGCAGGCGGCCTACCTGGGAGACTCCGACAAGCTCCGCATCGGCGAGATGGTGGTGGCTGTGGGCAGCCCCTACGGGCTGCCGGAGACTGTCACCTCAGGGATAGTCTCGGCCCGCGGCCGCGGCGCCGGCGGGACTATCAACGAGTACGAGAACTTCATCCAGACCGATGCGGCGATCAACCCCGGCAACTCGGGCGGCGCCCTGGTCGACTTGAACGGGGCCGTGGTGGGGATCAACACCGCCATCTTCAGCCGCTCCGGCGGCAACCAGGGCATCGGTTTCGCCATCCCGGTCAACATGGCCAGGCAGATCATGGACCAGTTGATCAGCGAGGGCAAGGTCTCGCGCGGCTGGCTGGGCGTGAGTATCAAGAACATCGAGGGAGATTTGGCCGCTGCGCTCGGCATGGAGCCGGGCAGCGGGGTGCTGGTGGATGACGTTTTCGAGGACACCCCGGCCGCTGCAGCCGGGATCAAGTCCGGGGACGTGATTGTGGAGCTCAACGGCGAGAGGATGGCCGGCACGACCGAGCTGATGAACAAGGTGGCCATGATCAAGCCCGGGGCCAGGGCCGCTTTCGTGGTGCTGCGCGATGGGGCCAGGAAGACTTACAACGTGGTGCTGGGAGAACGTCCCGCGCGGGCTGAGCTTGCAGCCGGGGGCGGCTCCGCCGCCACCAGCGAGAAGACCGGCCTGACCGTGGAGAACCTCAACCAGCAGAACCGCCGCGATTCCCAGGTGGATGAGTCTGTCTCGGGCGTGCTGGTGACCCAGGTCGAGGCCACCGGCCCGGGGGCCCAGGCCAGGCTCGAGCCCGGGGACGTGATAGTGGAGGTGGACCGCAAGCCGGTGAAATCGGTGAGGGAGTTCAACAGGGCGATCGAGGCGGTCACCGATGGCAACGCGCTGCTGCTGGTCTCCAGGGCAGGCAGGTCGTTCTTCACCGCGATCAGGCTGGAAGAGAAATAGCTTTCACTGAACAGCTCTGCGCGCCCCGCTGAGGCGCAAAGGGGGGGCCGCTCCGCAAGGGGCGGCCCTTTTTTTGCTTTATAAAGAGCTTTTACGAGCACGGCACTAATTAATGATTATTTTGTCCACATAACATTTATAACATACATAACAAAGCCCAAATACTAATCTAACATAATAACTGTAACTTTTATAACAGTTTATTTCGCCATAATT
>JAFGTO010000436.1 GCA_016934095.1 Candidatus Glassiibacteriota bacterium | reverse complement strand
TAGCGCCTCGAGTGCGGTGCCTATCTTGTAGAGCTTGCGGGCGTGCACGGTCTGCGGCAGGGCGGCCACCTCGAGGTTGAACGGGTAGGTCAGGGCCAGCTGGTAGTGTTTCAGGGCTTCCTGGTAGCTGCCCTCAGCCATCAACACATCGCCTTTCTGCAGGTGGGCTTCCACCCAGTACTGGTGGATCCCGTAGCGCCCCTCCCAGGAATGGAAGTGGTGCCTGCCCAGCCATTCCAGGGCCTCATCATAGCTGCCGCTCTGGACCAGGAGCGAGATGAAGCGGGTCAAAAGGGCATCGTGCCCGGTAACCGCAGGGAAGTATTCCCTGAGGAAAGCCAGGCGGTCCCCCGCAGTATCGCCCAGCCTCTTGTTCACGTCATCCAGCTCCATGACCGCTGCGGCAAGACCGGGGTCGGCCTTAACCGCCTGCAGATAGGCAGTCCGGGCGCGCTCGAGCTGCCTGCTGCGGTACAGGGCATAGCCTAGGTTCCGCTGGGCCACGGCGTTACCGGGCTCGAGGGCCACGGACTTCTCCCAGCTTGCGATCGCTTCCTGGTCGCGGTCCCTGGCATAGTACAGGTTGCCCAGGTAGTAGAGGGCGCGTGCATCCTGCGGGTCCTGGCCGACAGCCCATTCCAGCACCGGGAAACTCTCCAGGCGGTTGGGGAAACAGTATTCCGGAGAGGCCGCGGCCCCGGCGGCACGCATCCCGGCGGCGCACTCCTGCCTGCCCAGCAGGCTGTTATAATAAGCTGCGTAGTAATACAGCATCGGCGAGAGCTTGTTCTCTTCCATCCAGCCTTTCCAACCGCCCTCAACCAGCTCGCCGATGGCGGCGAGGGCCTGGTCATAGCAGCCGCAGCGGGCGTAGCGCACAGCCAGCTCGAGGTGGTTCTCGCTGTCGAGGCGGGTAATCATCAGCAGGGTGTCGTGCACGGCAGCGGCCTGGTTGTCGCGCTTCAGTTTTTTCAGGGCCTGCTCACGCTCGGCCAGAGAGAGCATGTCCAGCGGATCGACCTGCTGGACCTTTTCCGCTACCCGGAGAGCCTCGGCCGGGCGTCCCAGCCGGTTGAGCAAGAGCGCTTCGACTGCATAGGCCTCGGCGTTGTCGCCGTCACCCCGGATGCTGCGCCGGACGTGCTCGAGGGCGCTCTCGCAGCGGCCCTGTGATGCTGTCAGCCGGGCCAGCTCGAAATTGGCGATGGCATAATAAGCCGGGTCATAGGCGGCACGGTTAAGCCTGTCCTCGGCTTTCTGCAGGTCGCCCAGCCACAGGTGGGCCATTGCCTGGTAGTAGACCGCCTTGCTGTAGTCCGGGTTCCGCCCGAGGGCCTTGTCGAAATGCCCGAGGGCTTCGGCGAATTTCCCCTCCTTGAGCAGGATAAGGCCCACGGCGGTGTTGCAGCGGGTATCGCCCGGGTCCAGCTCCAGCGCCCTGCGGTAGCATCTCAGGGCGCTCTCGGTGCTGCGGAACTTCTCGAAATAGTCTCCGAGGACATAAAGCTCGTCAGTCGAATTAACCTCCTCCGGCGACCGGGGAGAATGCTCCGGGTCGGGCAGCGGCGGGTTTTCGGGCCTCGGGTGGCTGTAGCTGAGCAGGGTATCTCCGCAACCGGCGATCACGGTCATGGTCAGCGAGTAGAGGTCCGCCCCGGCGGGAGCCTTGACCTCGGCCTGGAAAGGGTTGGCCGGGCAGGCATCCACCTGCTTTTCGTAGATAGCCTTGCCGCCGGCGGCCAGGACTATGCGGGCGCCCCTGTTGGCGCCGGTGGGCGACCAGCCGATCCTGGCCGTGCCTTTATCCAGCTCGACATTGAGCGCGCCCTCCAGGTTGGCGTAATCCCAGACCCCGATATCGCGCACCGGGAACCAGTAGATGCTGAACACTTTGGTCTCTCCGGGCATGATCCAGTGGTAGTCCGGCTGGTTGTCGGAATAGGCGCCGGCCTGGGGCTCGAAATACGGCAGGTCCCCATCGGTGAGGATCTTCTCCCAGATCCGGCCGCTGGGTGCTGTCCCCCAGGACCAGAGCTTCTTGCCGGGGACCACCTGGTGGTCGGAGTAGATCACGATACCGGCCTGCTCCTCGGGGCTGTACCCGCCGAAATAGTCATCCTTGCTGTCCACGGCGAAAAAGCTGGTATGGCCGGGTAGGTTTTTCCAGTAGGTCTGGTCCACCCCGTCATGCACCGGCCAGTGGAAGAACTCGTGCTTGCCGTGCCCGGTCTTGATCTCTCCGGGGATCACCGCCTGGTATTCGTAGGTGGCGCGCACCGCGCTGGTGGCCCAGTACTGGAAAGAATGCCGGTAGGGGGTGCAGTTGAAAAGCCGGTGGCTGGTCTCCACCCAGTTGCGCCCGGGGTGCACGGTATGCCCCACCGACCAGCGCATCCCGTAGACCCGGTCGATCTCGCCGGTCCAGGCGGTCTTCGAGCCGTCGGGGTCCTCCTGCAGCCGCCAGTCCGTGTCGCGGAAGCCGCTAGGCCTGTGGCCGTGGGGGAAGTTGTACTCGACACCGCCGGAGATCCAGGCCCCGGCCATGCCCACCAGGCCGGGCTTGATCGTGCGCTGGTTCTGGAAAAACTGGTAGCCGTTGGTCTTGTCCTGGGCGCCGTGCAGCCGGCCGCCGATCTCGGGCAGCACCAGCACCTTGACATACTCGTTCTCCACCCAGAGGGCGCGGTAGGAACGGTCGTAGCGCTCATCGGTAAGCTTATCGTACATCGTGTAAGGATAGATATTCCGCCAGACCGGGACCCTCTCCGGCGGGCCGATCCGGTAGGTCGGCAGGGTCAGCGGGGTCTCGTAGACCCGGACCTCCCCGGCCGTAACCGGGCTCCATGCTCCGATAACCAGTGCCAAAGCCACTAAGCTCCACCAGGTAACAGCTCTCACCTTGACCTCCGTTGCGCGAAATAAGCGGACATGACCATCAAAGGACTGTAAAGTCTACAATTTTATAAAGTTAAAATATCACTTTTACAATTGCAAAGAAAATCTCTGGCCCTGCCGCCGAAACTACCGGGCCGGCTCAGCGGCCGGGAGCCAGGTGCTCCATGGACACCGCTTCCATGCGCGGGTATTCCTCGCCTGCCACCTCGATGGTATAGCTCTCTCCTGCAGAGCCGACCAGCCGGCTGTCCGTGCGCTCCCAGCCCTGCTCGACCCAGCGGCAGGTGAGCTCCACCTGTGCTCCCGGGGGAAGCTGCTCCGCCAGGAAAGTTACCTGGTTTTTGCCCGGCGCCAGGAAAGGCAGAGAGTACATGTTGAGCTGGCAGACAGCCTCGGCCTCGAGCTCGCGCAGGTTGACCGC
>JAFGTO010000435.1 GCA_016934095.1 Candidatus Glassiibacteriota bacterium | reverse complement strand
CTCGTTCCGCTTCGGGTTCCGCGGCAGGCTCGGCGTAACCCTCAAGGCTCTCCGCCGGCGCAGCCGTTTCCTCTTCCACAGGCTTGGCTTCCCCTGCCCCGAGCATGATCTCTTCGATGTCATCGCTGTCCGCGGCTTCCAGGGCCGGCTCTTCCTGCCGGGCAGGCCCGGCCTTTTCCGTATCCGCCTCGGCCTCGGCGACAGGCTCTGTTTCCGTTTCCGGAATGATGTCTGGCTGCTGTTCTTCTCTTATCTCCTGCAGACCAGGCAACTCTTCGACCGTCTCCTGCACCGGGGACTGCTCCGGCTCCATCTCGAAACCGGGTTCCACCGGGGGTTCATCGCTTTCGCCCCGGTCGGGCAAATCAAAGTCGTCCAGCTCGACCTCCGGCTCAGTATCGTCTTCGGCCAGCAGGTCGATCCCTTCTTCTTCCGCATCTTCGGGCACGGTGGCGGGTTCCGGCGTCCGCAGCCCGGCCGGTTCGCCTGTCCCGACCCTTTCCAGCAGACTCGCAGCCGGTTTTTCCGTCAGGGACTCCTCCGGCTCAGGAGCCCGCTGCGGCTCTTCCCTTCCAACAGATACCGGGGGCGCTGCAGGCCGCTCCACGGATGGTGCCGCTTTTCCCTCTTGCATCTGAACAGCCGGCCCGGCCCCTGCGGCCGGCTTTTCGGGCTCTTTCAGCGGTGCAGCAATTTCCGGCTCCGGCGTCATCCCGATTTCCGGAGTCATTCGCTCCAGCGCGGTAGAACCGTCCCCGTACACCTGGTCGAGGAACTGGCGGATCCGCTGCTGCTCACCGCTGTATTTCACGATTCCCTGTTCGAACTGCTCCATCCGGTTCTTGTAGTCGCCGCTGAACTGCTCGTACTTCTGCCTGTCATATTCTCCCAGACTGAAACGGAGCCTGATCTCCTGTATCCTGTCGGAAAAACTTTTTTTCAGCAGCTCGAGCTGGTTGGAAAATACCCGGATCTCGGCCAGCTTTACTTCGTAATCACAGAGGCGGACAGAAACCTCCCCATCCACCGCATCCAGGTAAGACTGGTACTCGAGGCGCAGTTTCTCGTAGACGTAAGCGGAGATCCGGGCTTTGTTCTTGTCCAGGAAAGCAAGCCTTCTGCGGCACTTGGCCTTCAGCTCGAGCAGCTCGCCCAGGCTCCGGCCCATGAACCTGATGCCCATGGGTACGGTATTTGTTTTGTTTTCTTCCATCTCGAGTCTGATTCGCCTGCCTGGTGCAGGCTCAGAATGGTTAACAGCTACCCGGGGGGTGCTTCCGGGCCGGGTCAGACCCCGGAGATCTGGGACAGCACTCCTTCCAGGCGCTGCAAATTGGCATCGTAAGTCTTGATTTTCTCGCGGTAATAATCAATCTTGACTTTTTTTTCGCTGCCGATAGTCTCATACTCCTGGCGGTTGTACTCGCCGAGGGCGAAACGGATTTTCAGCTCTTCCAGCGATCTCCTGCCGTGGTCCACTGCCTGGCGGAGCTGATCAAGCAATTCACGGTAATCATGCCTGGTGGCATGGAGAGTCTTGGCATGTCTGTCGATTTCGCCGTTAAGATTGTCGAGCTTGGCAGTATAGTCAGCCTTTACCCGCAGGTACACCGCCTCGCTCACCTCATCCCGCTTGCTCTCCAGAAGACGTATCCGTTCCTTAAACAGGCTGCGCTCGTCGAGCAGGGGCATCAGCTTGTCCCCGCCGAATTCTCCGGCCTTTTTTTCCGACAGGCCCCGGTCCGCCATTGCTGCTATCCCCGGTAAGGCCGGACAGTCCTCAATCAACCGTCCGGACTGATTAACTAAAAATTAGTAACTGAAAAGACACTAAAACTGTTCCCTGTTTACCTAAAAGTTAATTGATCTTATCACAATCCCTTAAATAGTGTCAAGCACTTTTTTATCCTCTCCCGGCAGGCTACAGATCCTTCCCCGCTGCCTGCAGGGATTCCATACTTTCAGCGGCAAGCTGCGGGGAATAAACCCGGGCGTCCAAGTCAGCCGCTGAAGAGCGGGCGGAGCTACTTGACGATCCTTTCCGGCAGGGACTGTTCCGCACCGTCGACCAGCAGCCTTCCCCCCACGCGGTCCTTTCTGAAAGCGACGGTGTTCCCCTCCAGCAGCACCTTGACTTCTTCCGGGCCCTGGCTGACCCCGGCCGCCGGCACGCTTGCGACACCTGAACCTGTGGCGGTGATGACGTGCAGGAAAAAGTCCTGTTTTGCCGCGGTACGTGGAGAGACCTCCACCCGGCTCTTCACCGACCGTCCAATCTCCCGCTCCGGCGGACAGATCCAGCCGTCGACCACGTAGAGGCTGTCGCCAGCGACAATCCCGACCGAGGCGTCCTCCGGCAGCAGGCTCTGAACGAAAAGGCGTCCCCTGCCGTTGGACACCACCAGCATCCCGTCTCTTTCCTCCGGTACCTGCATGGCCTGGAGCAACCAGGTCTTGGCGAATTCGGGCCTGGTGCTGCGCACCCTGTCGAAAATGACAAACGTACCGGGCCGGAGGTAAACTATCTGCCGGGTGAACTCCTCGAGCTTGTTCCTGGAATATGAGCGGGTCAGGTCGCCCGCCGCGTAGAGCCAGTCGCCGTGGTCCTCGAATGCCAGGAAGTCTGCGATATTGTAAAGAGCGCTGTCCGCAAGCCAGGATTCATGGTTGTTGACCGAGCCGTTGTGGTGAGGCCAGGAGTGGCTCTGGCCGCCATCGTTGACAGTTTTCCCTTTCCAGGCCCTGACGTTGCTCCAGCTCTCCGCGGGGTCCCTGACCAGCACTGTGTTGTGGGCAATAGAGCGCAGGTAATAATTTACCGCGTGGTCGCCATCGAACGTGTCGTACACCCCACCGTCGCCCGCGAGCTCCTCGTACTTGAAGATGTCGAAATGACCGTTGTCCAGGTGCTGATGGGCAGTGAACCGGTCGCCGGCCTTGAAAAAGAAATATGTAGCGTCTTCATCCCAGCTGCTGCGGGCATAAACGAACCCGGGGCCTGCACTGAAATGCGAAAGACGGAAATTGTCCAGGTCCGCAGCGGGAATGGTGGTATCACGCCAGAGAAAGTCCTTGTAAGCTCCCACGCTCGACCCGGCGACCGGTGTGGTTTCGTTGAATGCGTGCACCACCCTGTGTTCAGGGTCGTCCCGGAAGCGGTTGACCAGGATCCGGCGAGCGGCCAGGGTTTTGTCCCGCTCTCCGCTGAACACGTCCCCGCGGCCATCCCCCATGGGGACCGACCTGCGGGAACCGTAGACACCTATCCCGGGATAAGACTCAAACATGTCGGCAACCGCCCGCCGGCCCAGGAACTCGGGGGAGGCGGCGAAATAGTCCACGCCTTCCGCCCGGCGTGCAGCCTCGCAAAAAACCATCCATTCGTAGCTCCAGTAATGGATATAGTAACCCTCTGCCCACCCGCCGCCGTCTCCGGCCATCCTGAACGCCGGGAGAACATGCTCCAGATATTCATTTTCGATAGCATCATGGATCTCTTTAGCCCGGTCGTACTCGTACCAGGTGGCGTAGGCAGCCAGACCGTAACCCCAGTGCTTGTAACTGTACCAGGCGTTATGGAAAACAGAGGGTTCGCTGTTGACGTTTGCATCCACTGTGCGGCTGATATAATCGAAGAACTTCTCTCTCTGCTCCTGGGTCCAGAGCGGCCAGCAAAGGTCGTAAACCACCGCGCAGTTAGCCAGGATGTCTCCAAAACGGGTGTGGCCGACCTGGATAGGTTTATCGATATAATCCATCGCCATTTCTACGGCTTCCAGACCCCAGTTCTCATAGCCATCGATAGCGTAACCCAGAGCACAGGAAAACATTCGTTCGTGTTTACCTCCCTCGCGTTGTGTCACTACCTCACTCATGCTGGTATATGCCCCGGGACGCTCGCGTGCCAGTTGTTTGAGATAAGCGGCAGAGCCAAGAATCCTTGGATGTTCCCGGGAGATCGGGTGCCGCTCGGCGTCAAAAGCCCGTTCCTGGGCCCGGGCCTGCGCGGATGAGATAACCATCAAGGCTGTAACTGCGAAAAACATGAAGTGTCGGCACATCCTGCAATCCTCCATAGGTAATCGACGTATGGCAGCGATAAAGCCGGAAAATCAGTCGCTGCGGTATCAGCAAATATACGTCCTGCAGGCAGTCAATCGCCCTGCCCCTGAAATCAATACCGGTTATTATACAAACCGTCCTTGATGAGCTTACTCCCTTTCATTTACCGGTCATTGTACACGGCATTGGATGAGAGGTTTCCCTTGCAATTTAATAATTTAGGTCGGTTCCGAAAACAACTTTCAATCTTTTTATCAGTACTGTCCGGTTAAGTGCGTCAATAATCCCGGCAAACAGAGTAATACCGGGGGAATGAGCCACGACATCGTCTTTCGGGATTTG